>CAYTFC010000074.1:0-14212 GCA_964436955.1 uncultured bacterium
CCTCATTGGATCCTTCCCCTGAGATCGAATTTACAGAAAGAATGTTACACTACCGCTATTCCACGAGCCCCCTTCGGCTTTCATGGGCTGAAATTCCTAAAATAATGAAAGATTTAAATTCACTTTTTGTATTCTTATGATTTAGGATATGTGCGTATAAAACTTTCGTTTCTTGAAACTTTTTGAATACAGGAGTACTTAATTATGTTAACAGCAGTCACCCATACAGCAGGCATCCCACAAGTGAATATGCCAATAAGCAAACCTCAGGTTAAAATAGATAACACGACATCTCGTTTTAGTCAGATCTCACAAGCTATCTTTAAAGAAATTGTACACATACCGAAAACTACAATTCTTCCGTTAGCTTGCATCCTAAGTTGGGCCACTACAGTTATGGCGGAAAGTGGTAAAGAAATGAGTACGGCCGAAACCATCGTCGGAAGCGTTTTAACTGGTATTTTTCTTCTATGTATTTGTGGTTGTCTTTGCGGAGGTCCCCGGCATTACACAGACGATGAACTGTCAAATATTAGTGCGTACGATACAGATAAACTCACTCCAGAACAGCGCGGAAGAAGACTTGACATCTTAAAGTCTGAACAAGCACGTACCTACATTTGACATACCATTAAGAGTCTGACCATAGGTCCATTTTTAGGTATCCGCTCAAGACCTCAATAAGCGACGTGAAGCCTTGTGAGGTCATGAGCGACTCTTTTTTAAAACCTTACTATAGGTAACCGTAAGAAACTGGTATCATTCTGCCTACTCAGTTCTTTTCAAGAACTTACGACTACTCGTTATTTAGGTAATAAAATCACTTTGGGGTATTCCACGAGCCATCTCTTCGGCTTTCATGGCTCTTTTACCTTCTGGCTTAACTTCGACAAGACGGATTGCGCCTACGCTGCAGGCAATCACTATTCCGTCTTTTCCGTAGGACAATAGGGTCCCTGGTGTTCCAGAGCCCGATTCGATAAGGGTGCGTAGAATTTTCAGGCGTTTAGTTTCCCCATGAATGGTAACGTGGCACCATGCTCCGGGAAAGGGGTTGGTGCCTCTGACTAGATTGTGAATGTCTGTTGCTGGTCTATCCCAGTGTATTTCACAGTCTTCGAGTTCTATTTTTTTTGCAAAAGTGACGTGGGAGTGATCTTGAGGAAATCGTTCGACAATGCCTTTATCAAGATTACGAATCACTTTAAGAAGTGCTTGAGCACCAGCATGGCGTAGATCGTGCTCTATTTCTCCATAAGTGGCATTAGGTCCAATGGGCACTTCAGCGATCTTAATGACGTCACCGGCATCCATTTCGCGCACCATATACATGATGCTGACGCCGGTTTTGGTCTCGCCGGCGATCACTGCGCGATGAATAGGTGCGGCCCCGCGATACTTTGGTAATAGGCTGGCATGCACATTAATGCATCCTAGCTTGGGAAGTGCCAAAACGCTGTCCTTTACAATTTCGCCATAGGCTACTACTACAAATAGATCGGCTTGATAGGAGGCGAGCGTCTCAACAAACTCAGGAGCTGAGCATTTCCCTGGTTGGTACAAAGGAAGGTTGTGAGCTGTGGCGACGACCTTCACAGCAGAAGGTGCTGGTTGTCCAGAACGCCCCTTAGGGCGGTCCGGACGTGTCACGACGGCAAGGACTTCAATGCTGTCTTGTAACAGGGCTTGAAGGATGTCAGCGGCAAAGTCAGGTGTACCAAAAAAAATAACCTTCATCACCACTAAACGACTATGCCTCCACCGACCGGCGCGGTAACGACTTCTTCACTTTCATCATCCAAATCAAAAAGAGAGTCATCCTGCATCATCACTCCTTGCAGGCCGATGAGGCCTCGTTTTGTGGCGCGACAGAACTCAATCCAGTGTTTCACTTCGGGCAATGGCTTAAGCTCGTTTTCACAACGGGCTAAGGCTTCTTCAAAATGAAGTTTTGAGCGATAGATGAGACGAAAGGCTTTAGCGAGTTCTTGCCGAGTTTCTAACGAAAATCCCCGACGCTTGAGGCCAATTCGGTTGAGTCCCCCGAATTTAAAAGGAATTCCTGCACCGATGGTATAGGGGGGTACGTCATGTGTCACGCGACTAAGACCACCAACCATTGCGTAGCAGCCGATGCGCACGAATTGGTGAACGGGTGTCATGCCTCCCACAATGGCGAAGTCTTCTACGGTAACATGCCCAGCTAATGTGGCGTTATTGCTCATGATGACGTTATTGCCTAACGTGCAATTGTGCGCGATGTGGCAATAGGCCATGAGCATGGCGCAATCGCCTATCTCTACACAACTGTCTTCATGCAATGAGGAGTTTATAGTGACAAATTCACGAATTTCGCAATTGCTGCCAATTCGCACAAAGGTTTTTTCTCCACGAAAGCTTAGCGCTTGTGGCTTTGTGCCTATACTTGCACCTGGATAAATGGTGGTGTTTTCCCCAATGGTGGTGTATCCATCTATGTAAGCATGGCTCTTAATGGTGACGTTATCTTTTAGAGTAACGTTCTTTTTAACGACCGCGAAAGCCTCAACGGTCACATTGGCGCCTATTTCTGCACCAGGCTCCACAAACGCTAGAGGATGGATTTTTGACTTATTCTTTGACTCGCTCATCGACTCTTCTTATCTCGTAAATGTTGATATTTGCGAGGGTCGACAGCGCGCAACTATGCGATTGCAAATTGACACGGTGCTTCCCTCCTCTCCAAAAATTTGTGGCCCTTAAATTTTTCCGTGCTCAACGAAAGCATAACCTAGCTCAACTTCAACAGCAAGCTTATCGCCAACCATAGCGCGGCCTGTAAGTCTTCCGCCTTTGGAGCTGAAATGGGGCTGCACGCCATGAATGATAAGTATATCACCTGGACGCACGGGATATCTAAATTTTGCGTTCTTGATATACAAGAGCACTGCAGTTTTGTCTTCAACAGCTCTCAAGTGGGCCAAGACGGCTCCGGCTTGGGCGATGGCCTCTAAGATTAATACACCAGGCATAATGGGTTCATCGGGCCAGTGACCGTTGAAGAACTGTTCGTTGATTGTGACGTTTTTTTGGGCAACAATTGTACCTGCTTCGGTATCAACATCGAGAATTTTGTCGATTAGCAAAAAGGGATACCGATGTGGAAGTATCTTTGCGATCTTCTTGATGTCCAAAACTTTCGTTGAATCAGCTGTTGTGGCTGCCATCAAGTGTCTCCTGTGTAAGTGCGTTACTGAGTTTTTTCGCGAAGGTCTTGTGTGACGCGTGTCCAGACCGAATAGCAATGATGTGAGCTTGAAACGGGAAGCCTACCAAAGATAGGTCACCGATAACGTCTAAAACTTTATGTCGTACCATCTCATCTGGAAAGAATAGGCCATCTTTACTGAAGACAACGTCACCCTTTACAACGACAGCATTGGCGAGACTGCAGCCCTTGATAAGGCCGCGATCGATAAGGGGGCCAATTTCTTCATATAGACCAAAGCTACGACAACATGCGATTTCGTGTTTAAAGATGTCTGTCGTGATGTCAGATGAAAAATACTGAGCGCGTAGCAAATCACTATTGGGGTAATTGAGTGTGTAACTGATTTTAAAGCGATCGCAAGGAAGGGCAACAAGGTGGACATCGCCTTCTGTATGGTAAACGGGAGTGTTGAGCTGCTTTATTTCAATATTGGTATCTTGCTCTAGGATACCTGCCTTTTCAATCATTTCGACAAAAACATCAGAACTGCCGTTACCAACGGGTGGTTCAATGCCTTCTACTTCGATGAGCAGGTTATCAATATCAAAGGCGCGAATGGCGGCTAGAACATGTTCAACAGTGTGTAAGCGCACATCGCCGATACCCATTGTGGTATTGCGTGAGGTTTCTTTAATGTGGTCGACATTACCAGGTATGATGGGCTTATTGCTGAGGTCTGCGCGACAAAAGTTTATTCCTGTACCCACATCCGCAGGGGAAAAGTGGATAGTAACAAGCCCACCGGTATGCAAGCCTATACCAGAGAAGGTGACTCTCTTGTGAAGAGTTCGCTGTTTACGATAGAGAGCGGTCACCGATCCCATCGCCGGCCATACCTAAAAAAGAAGGTTATATAAATACACGAAAATCCCTAGGAAGATCTCTTCTTCGGCACATCCGGGAGGGCTATGCTACCGCATGGACCAGATAAATTGCAACACGTATGCCTTTGCAAAATTCACTTTTGGCCAGATTAATCGCTACTTTTTAGACCTACCAAAGAACATTCTAGTAGAGAAAGTGAGTGCTATCATGGCCAAGCCGATAACAAACCCATCGCCAACGGCTGTGTAAAGGGTGAAGTAATTGTATAATGGAACGTCAACCATGACTGCGCCTGGACTATTGGTCAGGGGAATATCATCTTCTTGTAGGAGGCCCACAATGCGTCCAAGACTATCAACTGCTCCAGTTACACCCGTGTTTGCGGCTCTTACTAATGGGATGCCCATTTCCACTGTGCGCAAGCGCGAATGATCAAAATGTTGCTGGGATACTCTCGAATTAGGATACCATCCGTCATTAGTAACATTAACCAGGAGTTCGGCTCCCTGTACACGATTATGACGCATTAGATTACCGAAGGTTTCTTCATAACAAATAGATATTCCAAAACGGGCTTTTGGGCAATTTAGTACCTTTGCACCGAGTCCTGGGGTAAAGGAAGATACGATTCCATAGCGAGCAGCCAATTCGCGGCAGAAAGAAAAGGGAATGTACTCGCCCATGGGCAAGAGTACTTGCTTTTCATATCTAAACCGGTCATCGCAATGGGGGAGAAAATGAAATGCGGCGCTGTATCCATGGTACTCCCCATCAGGCCCTTCCCCTTCATCCTGCAAGCCGGTCACAATACCGGCATCAAAAATGTTGGCAAGCGATCGAATCAAGTAGGCATTAGTTACAATCCACTGAGGACCTTCCGGCGTGTCAATGGATACCGCATCGGGATTCTGAGGCGTAGGAAAATGTTTTAAACTGTCTTCACCCAAAATCGATGTGAATAGAGCCTTAACCAATTTTAAGTTGTATACCGGCCAATAGGTTCCAAAAGGGACCAAATATTCTGGTAAAACGATCAAATCAATGGATTTACCTTGATAGGGTTTCATGAGATACAAGACTTGCCGCCATTGGTCCATGACAAAAAACACGGCGCGCTCAGGTGTGGAAAAGGCGCCAACGCTTTCTACTGGAAACAACGGTTGGACGAGTAATGCACTTAGGGTTTCGCTAGCAGCAGGGCGTTCCCTTAAATGATCGTGATACAGAATGTGCCCAGCACCATAAAGGTACGGAAAAAGTGCAGCGGCCATAAATGCAACCCGCGGCGACCAATTGAACGGAAATATCCACGCACGCAAAGCCAAAACGTTAACGAACATCACCCAAAACGATAATCCAAACACTCCCCACAAGGAGGCTGTCTGCATGGGATAAACGCTTCCGGTTAGCGCGAGCCCCAAAGGATTCCAAGTATAGCCTGACAAAAAAAAGAGTCGACTCCATTCCATCAATGCCCAAATGGAGGCTATGGCCAAGGCAAACCTTCGGCGCATTAGACGTTCTTTGGTCATCAAAATGCCCACTACACCAAATTGCGCTCCTGTTAAAAGGCAGCATAGGATGAGCACTGCGTAAATATAGGTATAGGGGTGTGAGATGGCCCAAGACAATTGAACAAAGGTCACGGCCGCATACCACGTGGTAGCCAACACATAACGCTGCAACCATCCCTCGTAGCAGAGTAAGACGCGAAAAAAGAGAGCGAGACCACAAACTGCACTTACTAAACCAAGCCATCCGATCCAGGCTGGTTGCCCAAAGGCTGCGATCATAAATGATAGCAGCACCAAGAGAAGCTGTTGGAAAGCCGGAAGTCTTAGAGAATCAGTCTGTTCTTTCATGGTCATAGGCTATCAGTCCATTTGGTTAAGTTCAAGAACAAGAACCTCTACACTTCTTGCTCTGCTTCTAAACGTCTTAGGCGGCGATGATCGGAGCTAATAGATCCTGGGCCATTAGCTATGATACCGAGAAGACCTCCGAAGATGGCACAATTCTTGAGAAACATCGTCATTTGCAACGTTTGTGCTTCGCCAGATGGCAACATCCAAAAATCGTGGAATATAATGGTAACCCCTATAAGAAAAAGAGCAAGAATGGTGGCGCCTATTCGTGTACGTGCTCCAATGAAAAGGGAGAGGCCACAAAAGAATTCAATCACGATTGCACCTGCTAGGAATAGAGGAACCATCTGCATGCCCTTGGAAGCCATATATGCGCTTGTAGCGTCCCAGGCCAAAATTTTTTGAACGGCAGCCACGAGAAAGATCGCGCAAATAAACCAGCGTCCCAGTAACATGAGTAAGCTTTTCATGGAGTCTCCTTCCTTGCTTAAGTCTATCGTACAAATAGCTTATACAACTTTTCGGTCATGAAGTAAATTTTCAGTATGAAATCTGACGTTTTTCGCACACATCATCTTCTAACGATCCTCGACGGATTCGATAATCAATCCCTTCCGTTGGATCTATTTTTAATGGATTACTGCCGAGCCAACAAGGCTTTGGGGTCCAAAGACCGCAAGTTTATTGTGGAAGCTGTGTATGGGCTCACCCGTTGGCGTGGTCTGCTTGATTTTCTGATTGAGGGTACGGCGTCTTGGGACCAGAGATGGGGGGCTTATCAAGATTTAGATGTCACTCAATACCGCAATCGAGAAGATATTCCGGCGCATGTGCGTTGTAGTTTTCCAAAAAAACTATTTGATTTGCTCGTGGCTGACTACGGGGAGGAGAAAGCTCTAGAAATTGCTTTGACAAGTAACACTCCCGCCCCAACGACTATAAGGGTAAATGCCCTAAAAACCACACGTGAACAGTTGAAAGAACGCTTACGCAACTACTGTGATTTGCAAGAATGCATACACTCCCCTTATGGTCTTGTATTTGCGCAACGTCTAAACTTTCGGGTGTTACCTGAATTTCGTGATGGATTTTTTGAGGTCCAAGACGAAGGCAGTCAGCTGGTGGCAGAATTAATAAAACCCAAACCGGGCGATGTGGTTTTGGATTTCTGCGCGGGTTCCGGAGGCAAGAGTTTAGCCATGGCAGTCCCTATGAATCAGCGCGGACAGTTATATTTGCATGACATTCGCAAGCCTGCGTTAGCGGAAGCGCGAAAGCGTTTGCGACGTGCGGGAATCCAGAATGCTCAGGTCATTGGCGATGATAGTCCGCATTTAGCCAAGCTTAAGAAAAACTGTGATTGGGTGCTAGTTGATGCCCCTTGTAGCGGTACAGGAACGCTTAGACGAAATCCGGATATGAAATGGCGTTTTGAACCGGAGTGGGTGCAAAGACTTATGGGACAGCAACGTCTGATTTTCGAACGAGCCTTGAGTTATCTACGCCCTTCTGGGCAAATTGTGTACGCCACATGCAGTTTGTTAAAAGATGAAAATGAGAAACAGGTAGAGCATTTTCTGCAGACATACCAATTAAAGCTGGTGGAAGAGCCATTTAAGAGCTTGCCTTCTGTTGGCGGTATGGATGGCTTTTTTGGCGCCGTCTTTCAAAGATAACATCCGAGCCCTAAATCGATGTATGAATAACATTCCAAATCGTGCCCGACTTGGGATGTTATTGGAAAGGTTGGTGGGGATCGGAGCACCGGCAAAGCTGCCGTTTAAAAGAAGAGGTGTCATTGCCCTTTTTTGTGAGGTAAGATATGATCGCACCTTTATTTGGGAGAAGAGCGATGGTATTCAGACGTTTAGTTACGTTAGGCCTTTTGGCAAACTGTATCATATCGGCGGTAAATGCAGCGCCCCCCTCCATGATCGGCAACATGGAAGAGCGAAGATCTATTGGAGTTAACAATCGGATTCTCGCCAAGATTTATGGTAAAGCCATTTCCGTTGTCGATGTTCAGAAGAAAATGGACATCGTGTTCTACAAACGGTTTCCCGAATACGCCAACTCCCCTACTCTCCGCTCACAATTCTATCAGATTAACTGGCGCCCAATGCTCAACGAGCTCATAGACAAAGAGCTTATTCTCGCAGATGCTAAAGAGAACAAAGTTGAAATAAGCAAGGGCGATGTTCGGCAAGAAATCGAAACTATTTTTGGACCCAACATCATGGCCGGACTTCACGAGGTCGGTATTCCTTTTGAAGAGGCCCGCGATATGCTTGAAGGCGATCTAATGATACGGCGGATGATGATGATGCGCGTGAACATGAAAGCGCACAGAAAAGTCAGCCCTGCTGAGGTTCGCAAAGCCTATCAAGAGTATATCCTAACACATAAGGTGCCCACAGAGTGGACGTATCAAGTAATCTCTGTAAGACATCCCGATCCAGCCAAAGGTCTTTCAACAGCATCCTTGTTGAAGACATTGCTTTCGGAAGCCAAAATCACTCCCGAAGAACTAGCAAAGTCTTACCATAGTTTAGAGTCTGTGGATGCAGATACCAAAGTCGCGTTTTCTGAAGAGTTCGTGCATACCGAGGAAAATGCATCCGATGCCTATAAGCAAATATTGACAAATCTAACTCACAACAGCTACAGCGAACCCATTGCTCAGCAGAGCCGGGCGAAAAACGAAACGGTTCACCGCATCTTCTTCCTTAAAGCGCTGAAAGAAGGTGGCACCGTACCCTTCAATGATGTTGAAATGGAACTTCACAATCAATTAATGGGTGTGGCCATCGGGCAGGAAACAGAAGCCTATCTAGCTCGTTTACGTAAACAAGCGGGGTTGGATAGAGACAAGGTAGCGGAGCTGATTCCGCCGGACTTCGAACCCTTCGTTTTGCGCTAATGGCACTCTATCGACCGTCGGAGCTTCAGCAATTCCTTCAAAGTTTGGGCATTCATCCTAAAAAGGGATTGTCTCAGAATTTTCTAATCGACGGCAATATCATACGCAAAATTGTGGCCACAGCAGCAGCAGGGCCGGGCGATGTCGTGTTAGAGATCGGACCTGGTCCAGGTGCTCTTACAGAAGCTCTTTTGGAAGCCGGAGCCACGGTTGTTGCGGTAGAAAAAGATACTATTCTTGCGGAAGCCTTAAAGCGCCTTCAAACAGATGATCATCGCTTGCATGTGATGACAAACGATATTTTAGAAGTGAATGTTAGCGAACTTCTTCAGTCCTATCTGAGTGTGGGTAGCAAGGCCAAGGTGATCGCAAACCTACCCTATCACGTGACAACACCCATCCTCACACGCATGGTACCCGCCTCGCACCTATTTGACTCCATTACTGTCATGGTCCAAAAGGAAGTCGCTGAACGTATGTCCGCAGCTCCTGGCGGTGCGATCTACGGATCTTTAACCGTGTTTTTAGGCTTCTATTCAGATTGTCAATATGCTTTTACCGTTACGCGCAATTGCTTTATGCCGCCTCCAAAGGTCGATTCAGCAGTGGTACATCTGACGATAAAAGGGCCTAGAGAAGTCTCTAATCAGGAAAAATTCTTTGAAATGACACGCACGGCCTTCGAACATCGACGCAAAATGCTTCGCGCCTCGCTTAAAGAACTGTACCCATCCGCGCTTGTGACACAAGCGTTAAATCAAATTGGAGTTAATCCTGAAGAACGTCCTGAACAACTCTCTTTAGATCAGTTCATTCAGCTTTTTGAAGTACTAAATAGTACGCCGCAATAACCAAAAACTGCCTCCGACAATCCCTGCAGATGTCACCCATCCTAACATGCCAAGGCTTTGTATAAAAGCTATGAACTTAGAGAAAAATGATACTTTCACAGTATTAGAAGCAAAGATAGAAACCGATTTATAAACTGTCCCTTGAGGTGTTTCTAAAGCGATTTCGCCAACAACTTGCCCTTTGACGATAGGAAGGGAAAGGTCATTCCAAAGTAGTTTTGCCGTAAGTTCTGGTTCTTCTGCGGGATAGTATTGTACAATAAGTGGTTCTTCTAACATAGCTTGGAGAGCTTTAGACGCTCCATCAATATCCTTTGTATAGGGCAAAATACCCTCAGATATCACCAAACGTTCTAACTTAGGCTGGCTAAACACTGCGTCGAAAACTTTGATGGCATCCTTAAACATGGTGTTGCGATCTTTATTTTTCAAAAGCACTACGATAATGGTACGTCCTTCGTGCTGTGCCGCAGCAACTAAAGTGTGCTGCGCAGCAGCTGTAAACCCTGTTTTAACGCCAAGGGCTCTTCGATAGTAATAGTCGCCTTTGCGCAGAAGACGGTTACCTTGGATCAAGGTGATTGCCTGCTGAAATTCGGTACCGGGACGTGTACATTGTGTTGTGGCGACAATTTCACGAAATGTACGATTTTTCAAAGCGTGACATGTCAATAGCGCCTGATCGTATGCCGTTGTGACATGTTGCGGGTGGTGCAAGCCGTGAGGGTTTAAGTAGTGAGTATCGTGGCAGCCAAGTTCCTTAAGATAAAGATTGAGATCCTGCATGAAGCGTGGAATCGTCCCCCCCACATGCTGCGCGATCACATTAGAGGCATCGTCAGCAGAGTGGATCATCATCGCATACATTAGATCACGAAGGGGCAATTTCTCACCTTTGTGAATAACCACATGAGTCGCGCCAAATTCTAGATAGTGAGGAGGCAACGAATAATTGGAGCGCTTTTTAGCCGCTTCAGTGACAAATCCCACACTCTCTTGGTCAGCCACCGTCATCGCATCAAGCTTTGCCCCACTCTTTTCTAGAGTGTAAAGTGCAGTGGCGATTTTGGTGACACTCGCGGGAAACATTTTTTCCTTGGAGTTTTTTTCATACAAAATAGCGCCCGTGTCGGCATTCATTACAATAACTGCTTCAGCATCAACGGACACTTGCAACGGCTCTCCGAAAATGGAAGAAAATCCCAATAAAACGACTGATATTAAATAACGAAACACAGAAACAATCCTCTCTCAATGACTATGCATCTAACACTATAGAGGAATGGCATGATCCTTGCATTCACATTTCCGTTCCAAGGTGAGAGCGTATCGGAGGCAAAATGAACAATATTGAGAAGCTGGAAGCCTGTTATAAGAAGTTCACCAAAGACATACTGAAATCGCTGCCGGAAGGAATTACTGAAGTTGACATAGTGCTGCTGCAAGAATGCAATTTGCTTAACCTCGACGAAGAAGTTGCTGGGGATGACGATGCCCTCACCCGATACTTTCATGTGATCGAAACTGATGAAAAAATAACATTAGTGAACGAACAGTTCGCAGTATGGATCGTTCCTGAAAATGTGAATGGGGTATCTAAAACCATCACCTTCATCGCCTTAAATACTGGTAAAGAACCTAAGCTGGAAGCAGCGTTTTGTGTTGCCGGGGTCTATAACACGTCGAAGCTGGTGTTAAGGGTTTTAGAGAAGCTTCTGCAAGATATCATGGAGACAGAAGAAACCATAAATCAATTCCGCAAGGCAGTCTAGAACCAAAAATAACAGAAAATAACAGGATTACCTTCGGCGCCAGGATAATAAAAAGACGATTTTGCATGCAAAATCGAGCCATTTTTATTTATTTTTTGTTAGAGTAAGGATGTTCCGTCCATCTTTATAATGATAACTGACGTTATCCATCACCTTTAACATCAAGAAGATCCCAAATCCACCTACGGCCCCAGCACGTATTGCTGCCTCAGGATCAAAACCTTTAGCTTTAGATAGTGGGTCAAACGGTGTACCTTGATCAGAAATAACAATCTGCACGGCTTTAGGCGCTAAGACCTGCATTTCTAGATCGACGAACCCTTTTGCATTGGCATAAGCATGCACAATGATATTAACCAGCGCTTCTTCTACAGCAAGCTCAATTTGGCCGAGCTTTTCTTTATCAAATCCCAGAGAACGTGCGTAATCTAAGATGAATGCCAGCATGTGCGAAAGATGTTCCATAGAACCAGGAAACCGAGCGTGCATCACTGTACTCGATGTAAGTATTCCACTCATGGCCTACCACGCAAAACGTATATAATCAACAATTCGTTGGGCTAACACGCGTCCACCACGTCCGGGTACAGCCTCTTGAGCCGCTTCCCAGTCTGTCAATTGCCCCAGCGAGAAAAGGGTTAGATTCTCACTCCCCCCCTCAAATTCGTGATCAAAATCCACTGTGGCAGTGATACGCTCTGGGCCCATGACAGTTTTACCTGAACATGTCTCAATCAGGGAAAATTCTGCAACAATACGTGCACGAGCTTCCACCGGAATGACCGTATTTGTAAGATCACCCTGCTTATTGATGTCATAGCGGAAGCCAATATTTTCCTCACAACGACTGCAAATGGCCACACACAAGCGATATTGGCCGCAACCATCAACATATTCAAAAGCTCCACTCGAGGCCACTTCTCGCACTAATGCTTCCGTAAATTCGCCGGTGCGATCGCCTCCAATATAAGGCACAGAGATTGTACTTCCTATCCAGGGACAGCAATCTTCATTCATACGGTAGCCGCATGACATCAAGAAAAGGATTAGCCCTAAAAAGGCAGCGCTGCTAAAGCGTTTCGTCTGCATCAAGAGTTCCTTCCGGCACATCGAGTCCAGGACAGGTGTTCAGGAGATATCCTATTCTTTCCCGCGCATTCGCCGCCACACAGGTTTCTGGAAACTGCTGAATGGCGCTTGAGTAATATAGAACAGAAGCCTGAGGCTTGCATGTACGCTCGTAAAAGAGACCGGTCTGATAGAGTCCGCAGGCATACACCTCTTTAAGCTCCAAGATATAATTGGATGCTTCTTCCAAGCGTTCTTCGTTTGGAAAATCTTCCTGGAAACGACGTAGAACAATTTCACTCAGAGGCAATAGATCGGGGTTTTGAAATTCACACTTTGCTTGGGTCAAATACACATTCATGATCGCCAAATAGGACTCGGGTGCGAGCTCATGAAGTGGAAAGCGGCGAATCAGAGCTTGATAAGCCTCGATACTGCAGCGAAAATCACGCATTTCACAAAGCAAACATCCTTTGGCGTAGAGCGATTGCGCTGCCAATTCATGGCACGGCAAAGTCGAGATAATTTCATCGTAAATCTTGATAGCGGTGTCATAACCAGAAACGAGTTTTGGAAAGCGTCGGGATCCAAAAATACGACGTTTTTCCCCACCACGGAAGGCTTCAGCAATGGCGTATTTGTATTCCATTGCCTCTTCAAGAAATTCGGGACTGCATGAATTTTGCAGGTAGGTCGTCAGGTTGTTATTAGCAGTATCATATTCAGCTAAGAAGTAAAGGGATGCTCCGCAATAGAATATTGCTTCGTTAACACGCGAAAAATTAGGATAGTTAGTGATCACAAGGCTAAACTGTTGAGCGGCTTCATCCCAATCATGACAGTTCCATGCTTCGACAGCCATATCAAAATGATCTTCAGGACTATGGGTGGCCACACCCGTCACATCAATAAGTTTACCATCTTTGAAGATCCAGGCACCTGAAGCCTGAATAGGTAACGCTAGGATGAGTAGTCCTAATATAAATTGCCATAGCTTAGATGCTTGCATAGTACTTGCCTCCTCTTGTGGACTTTATAGCGTAGTGCGAACGAGCAATAATTGCAATCTTAAGGAAGTATGGAAGGGGCACTACCAGTACATGCGTACCTGATACTCAAGTGAGGGCTTATGTCCTCAATAGAAAGCATTGCATGACCAGTTGGGATCAAAAAAACGAAAACTTCTTTATTTTAATTATTTAAATGTTATATATTAATAAATTAAAAAACAAAAAAGGAACTAATTATATGAATATCTCAAAAATAATAGACACAACTTTTAACTATGCAATGACGGCATCTCTTGTAGTCGGCCTATCAAAGATAGCATATCATCTTTGCCAATCTAATATTCAGTGCGTCGCTTTTAACGCATTTTTTAAAAATGCGGCAGGTACTTGGATTCCTACCTGTAGCCAATATGCCTATGTATTTCCCACAGCTCAAATCCTTATGGGTGCCGGTTTTCTAGGAATACCTTTAGTGGCGGCATTCGTTGCGGACGCAGTGCAAAAATTTCGCCGTCCCCCTCAGAATGTTCCAGTTCCAATAGCTCAAAATGTTCGTGTTCCCTTGGCTCCGAATCTTTCTGCCCCCGCAGCCTAGCCCCTGATTGCTACCAAAACTTCATCTAGCGCTCGTAACGATATATCAGATGCAGC
>CAYTFC010000075.1:0-14173 GCA_964436955.1 uncultured bacterium
GTCTGGCAACTTGCCAAGGACAGGCCCTTGGCTTCATTACCAGCCATGACATCTCCAATAAATGGGTGAGCCGGAGCCAGGATGTAAGTAGCAAGTCGGGTTTAAAACCCGATTTACGATGACCAAACCGCGGGGACTTCCCCATGGGCATGGGACCAAATCGCCATTTCAGATCGCGAATGATATACCTACAGACAGTTGTAGGCTTGGCCGAAGCCCACAAAGGTGACGTCCATTGTGTGAATGCCAACTTTGATCTCCACACAATCACAATTATGTAGCGCATTGATGATCATATCACGCGCCTCTTCAGGCAGCTTACAGCGCTGTCTGCCTTCAAATAGTTCTGCACAGAACTGCTTTGTTTCATTGGCGTCTGTAATGGCAACGGCCACGGTTTCTGTAACGGGTACACTGGTTAAAACATAACAAATGGTGCTTAAATACATGCTATAACCACATGCATCACGCACTAATTCTAACTGAAGAGCGCCCCCAGGAACCTTGGGGCGCAAAAATATGCGAGATGAACTCAATTCCACAAAGCAAGCGGGAGCCTCTTCGTAAAACCAACGGTATCGGCAGTGCTCAGGCTCATACGCACCGCAGCCGGTTAGACTGAACAGCGCAATGAAAATGCCTAACAAAGGTCGCATCAAACCCACCTCATGAGGTTATGGGTTAGTGAGTATGCTCAGTACCGCTATGACCACTTTCCGATCTTAAAGCCATAGCAATGATAGCCGCTAAGGTTACCAAAGCAAAAGCTGTAGCCGGTGCGATAACAGCGCAGGTGCGGCACTGCTGGTATCCGCCGCCTCCAAGATCTGTGCTATACTTCCATGCGTACAAGTTTCCAGTTGATGGTCCTCTCCATGCTATTAAGATAGCAGCGAGAGCCAACGTGATGCGCAAAAAACGCATGTACGAGCTCCTAGGTTCTTAACGTAGCCTTGTTTAGTGTCCGTGTCCTGAAGGCTGGGATTGTTGAAGGACAACGACAATGATAGCAACGAGCAAAAGGGTTCCGACAACCACTGCTGGACGCATTGCAGGCACATAGCGACTAGCCATATACGCCTGCCCATCAAAGTCACCTTCACCTTCTACGACAGTATTCAGTTTATCATCATAGTATGCCGCGGAAAGCGGCGCGTTCGTCATAAGAAAACATAATGTTATGAGGAGAAACACAGTGTTATGCAAGGCTTTCATCGGTATCTCCAAATAGTGAATCATCTGAAACAATACATCATTCCAAGGACAGCTTAAGCTGTAACGATGACATATAGAGTCATTTTTTCGCCAAATATTTCGCAAAAAAAAGAGAAGCTTTCGCTTCTCCGAAATTATGCACTAGAAAGCTAATTCTAGTGAGAGTGACCGCCACCATTTTGCAAGCAAACAATAGCAAGGCTCAATGCGAGTAAACCACCAAATGCCCATTCTGGAGGAATAGCAGTTGCGTTTTGGCCATCGTAGTAGGCGTTTCCTTGTGCGTGGAGTTCATTGCCTACTGAGCTAAACAGTAGTGTCGCAGCAGTTGCCACTGCTAGCCAACGCTTTACAGATTTCATAATCATTCTCCTTGATTCCTGAGAAGGTGTGAATAGGTTTACATCCAAAAGTTAAGTCTTGAACGTATGTATCGCATATTTTGAACTTAATATCCAACTTATTTTTTAGTCAGAGAATCAATTTCAGGAGAAAGCTCTGCAGCACTATTTCTAAGATAGACAGCCTCTACAAGCTGATCTGGAGCAACCTTACCGAATCTTAGCGAACGCATAGAGTTAAAAAACTCAGAATAGAAACGCGGAAATTCATCTCTAAGAGCGGCCGAAGTCATGATGTAGGCTTGCCCCTTTTTCACCAGAATAACGTGCATGAGGCGAATCGTACCCCAACTTGTGGATACATCCACTTGAGAAAGACTTGCTCTTCCGGCTTCGGTATGAATGGTCCCCAGATTTTTCCAATCGGCGTTCTGAGAGTCATTAATAGCCTTGACGATTTTGAGGTAATCCTTGAGAGTACCAGAATATTCTTCCACCCCTAAGTTAATGGATGGGGGATAGCTGGCATCGCTCCCCTTACCCATGACCATAACCTTAACACTACCAGGTAGTTTCTTAGGGTCTAGACTTCCCCACCCTTCTGGAGGGGTAAACATAATGGCATCCACATCTTCCTTCGGTGGCACAGTGACCGCCGAAGAGGCATGGGATATAGCGAACGATGAAACACAACAGAGAGTTGCAAGAAGAAACGTACGAATCATGTGAGCTTTCCTTAATCCATTTTGCTCAGAGGTATGACACAGTCGAATATATTCTCTCAACAGGAAGTCATTCTTTGTGGTAATGGTGAAAATAAATGGGGAGTTAAATACAATGCGAGTGTTAAGGTATCTCGGCACTGTGAGGCCTTATTAATGGTATTAGCGCAAGTAAGAGGAAAATTATGAAGACATTAGATAAGAGCGGCGAAAAAATCCAAAAGATTTGCCAAGCCTTGCGTGAAGAGACTATTGAGCCCGCCCGAGAGCAGGCAGGGCGTATCCTTGCTGAAGCCAACACAGAGCGCGAGCGTATTATTCGTCAAGCTGAGCTGGACGCTAAGAACATACTGCAGCAGACTCGTAAGCAAATAGAACAAGAGCGTAAGGTGTTCGAAACTTCTCTGGGGCAGGCTGCTCGCCAAAGTGTGGAGCAACTTAAGCAAGAGATTGAACAGCAGCTCTTTAATACTGAATTGCAAGAGATTGTCGACAAAGCCGCGACCTCTCCCCAGATTGTAGCAAAACTTATTGAAGCGATTGTGGGAGCCTTAAAAAAAGACGGGTTAGACACAGATCTTTCTGTAGTGGTGCCAAAAAGCGTTAAGCCGGAGGAAGTTAATAACCTATTAGCTGAAGGCATTTTAAAGAAGCTCAAAACTGGAACGGTCCAGGTAGGTTCTTTCGCCGGCGGCGCCCAGGTTAAATTGAACGGGAAACAAATGACCCTCGATATTTCCGATGTTGCTATATCCGAGCTATTAACCGGTTTCTTAAGAGAAGACTTCCGAAAACTGTTCTTTGCTAATTAGGCCTGTTGCCTATGAAAAAGTATTACTTTCTTGCCAGCATTCTACCACCCTTGCAAATGGGCAGTCCTAGCGATATGTCCTTCAGCGAGCTTATGTTTCTGTGCGACGTCAACATGCGACATAAGGACAAGGAAAAGGTAGAAGTCATTCGCCGGTTCTTTGACCTCCAAAACCTACGTCTCCTGTGGGAAAAAGAGCATCTGGATGAAAATATTGACGAGGATCTTGACCGACATGGAAACTTAGATGAAAATGGCTTGGAGGATGCTCTCCTAACCGGCGATGGGCTCCCTAGCTATGTTTATAACTATCTCGATCACTACGAAAATGTTCCGGAGCGCTTGCGCAATTTCCACAGACTAATTGCGAATTATTTTCGGTATGAAATCCCTTCCACAACTGGCTTTGTGCACGATTATTTGATTTTCGAGCATGATTGGCGTCTTGTATTCGCTGCACTGCGGGCAAAGCAGCTAGGACGAGATATCACGCACGAATTACAGTACGAAGATTTGGACAGTCCCCTCGTTCGACAAATCTTGTCCCAGAAGGATGCGCCTGTATATGAACCGCCAGAAGGTTTTGAACAGCTAAAGGAAATCTTCCAAACATACCAGGCGGATCCTCTGTCGCTATTCCAAGCATTTTGTGAATTCAGGTTTAATACAATCGAAGAAAGATTGGGAACAGACATGTTCTCACTTAATCGCGTGTTAGGTTATATCATTCAGCTTATTTTGGTAGAAAAATGGATCGAGCTGGATAAACAAAAAGGTCTAAAAATAGTCGACAATATCGTGAAGGAAGCAAAATGACTCAGGCTGCAGAAGAAAAATCCGAACTGGCGACTGGCCGTGTTGTCAAAGCTTTTGGCAACCTTCTCCAAGTTCAATTTAAGGGAAGTATCAAACAGGGCGAAATTGCCATGGTTCAAGTCGACGACAGCCGGCTCAAGGCCGAAGTCATCGAAATCAACCATGATGTCGCCAAGATTCAGGTTTATGAGGACACAAGGGGTGTTAAACTTGGGTGTCCGGTCGCGTTTACTGGTGAGTTGCTTGAAGCGACCTTAGGACCGGGCCTGCTATCTTCCATCTACGACGGACTGCAAAACCCATTAGAAGGCATTGCAGATGTCGCTGGCCTATTCTTGCCACGTGGTATTTACCTCGATGCGTTAGATACAAATCGCCATTGGCCCTATGAATCGGTGGCCAAAGTGGGTCAAGTATTGCGACGCGGCGACACGTTAGGAGTCACCCACGAAGGGCGCTTCGAACATAAGGTTATGGTGCCATTTTCCCATTACGGCAAATACACGGTCGATTGGGTCATCGGCAATGGAAATCACACTGCTAACACCGTTATTGCCAAGCTCACGGACGAAAGTGGTAATAAACACGAATTTACCATGATTCAAAAATGGCCCGTTAAATCTGCCATGACCGAAGGAACAAAAGTTAAGCCTTCGCAAATGATGACGAGCGGTCTACGTATTATCGACACGCAGTTTCCCGTCATGAAAGGCGGTACATTCTGTTCTCCGGGACCATTCGGAGCCGGAAAAACGGTATTGCAGCACCATCTTTCCAAATACTCTGCTGTGGATATTGTGGTAGTTGTAGCGTGTGGCGAGCGTGCTGGCGAAGTTGTGGAGATGCTCCGCGAATTCCCGCACCTAATCGACCCACACAGCAATGAATCGTTAATGACACGTACAATCATCATCTGCAACACGTCATCCATGCCCGTAGCGGCACGAGAATCATCCATTTATATGGGTATGACGATTGCAGAATACTATCGTCAAATGGGTTTGGACGTATTGCTCTTGGCCGACTCCACGTCTCGATGGGCTCAGGCTTTGCGTGAGATGTCTGGTCGCCTAGAGGAAATCCCTGGTGAAGAAGCCTTTCCAGCTTACCTGTCTTCACGTATTGCCGATTTTTATGAGCGCTCCGGGGTGATCGCGCTACGTAATGGAGAGAGAGGTTCAGTCACCGTAGGCGGCGCCGTATCGCCAGCAGGTGGTAACTTTGAAGAACCAGTAACACAGGCTACGCTATCTGTTGTCGGAGCCTTCTTGGGGCTATCTCGAGAGCGTTCCGATGCACGACGCTACCCTGCTATCGATCCATTGATTTCCTGGTCTAAGTATGTGGACCAGGTCGGACGCGAACTCGATGATCGCCTTCCCGGCTGGGGAGGAATGGTCAAAAAGGCTGAGCGTATCCTACGTCAAGGCGACGAAATTGGAAAACGTATGGAGGTCGTGGGCGAGGAAGGTACCGCTATCGACGATATGGTTATCTACTTGAAGGCAGAGCTATACGACTTCTGTTACCTCCAACAGAATGCTTTCGATCCCCAGGACTGCTATAGTCCTCTAAATCGTCAGGTTCCACTGTTTGCTCTAATCAATAAGATTTTTGATTCTCCATTCCGCTTCCCCACTCATGAAGAAGCACGTCAGTACTTTCAGAGTTTGCAAAACGAAATCAAAAACATGAACTTTATGCCGTTTAATAGTGAAAAATACCTCCACGCTTATGCCAAAGCTGAAGAGATCATTGAGCTAGCCGCGAAATAACTAGGAGAGAATGTAAATGAAAAAGGTGTACGACCGTATTGTCGACATGCGCGGTAACCTCATTACTGTCATCGCGGAAGGTGTCGCGCTAGGCGAAATGGCACGCATCGATCTTAAAGATGGTCGTAGCATTTATGCGTCTGTTCTGCGTATCGAAGGTGATCGAGTTACGTTACAGGTGTTCGAAAATACGCGTGGAATTTCCACCAATGACCGCGTGACTTTTCTAAAGCGCCAAATGGAAGCTATTTATGGTAATGATCTTCTAGGCAGACGCTTGAGCGGTGCCGGTGATCCTATCGATGGCGGACCCAATATTCGTGGCGAGAAAATTAACATCGGGCAAACCTCCTTCAATCCCGTAAGACGTGTTATCCCTAGAGAATTAGTGCGCACCAACATTCCGATGATTGACGTTTTTAATTGCTTGGTGAAATCGCAAAAAATACCTATTTTCTCCGTCGCAGGCGAACCCTACAATGCTCTCTTAATGCGTATTGCAAACCAGACGGATGCCGATATCGTCGTCATCGGCGGTATGGGTCTGACCTTTAAAGACTATCAGGCATTCATCGATAACGCTGAGGAATCGGGTTCGATGGACAAAACAGTCATGTTTATTCATCGAGCCACCGATCCAGCCGTGGAGTGCTTGCTTGTACCCGATATGGCGTTGGCTGTTGCTGAAAGATTCGCTATCGAAGGTAAAGACGTCCTGGTACTACTCACAGATATGACAGCCTTTGCTGATGCAATTAAAGAAATTGCCATCACCATGGATCAGGTCCCTTCCAACCGAGGTTATCCTGGTTCCCTCTATTCCGACCTCGCTAGTCGCTATGAAAAAGCTGTGCTGATCGAGGGAAGTGGCTCCATCACAATCATTAGCGTCACCACAATGCCGGGCGACGATGTCACACACCCTGTGCCAGATAACACTGGCTATATCACCGAGGGTCAGTTCTATCTCCACAATGGTGTCATTGATCCCTTTGGATCGCTCTCGCGTTTGAAACAGCTAGTCATTGGAAAAGTAACGCGTGAAGACCATGGCGATTTAGCGAATGCCATGATAAGGCTATACGCAGATTCAAAGAAGGCCCGCGAGCGTCAAGCTATGGGCTTTAAGGTATCGCGCTGGGACGAACAGCTGTTGCGCTATGGACGCGCTTTTGAAGATGAAATGATGAATCTTGAGGTCAATAGACCTATCGAAGAAGCTCTGGATCAAGGTTGGCGCATTTTAGCCACGTCCTTTAAACCGAGTCAAGTAGGTATTAAGGCTAGTGTCGTCGAGAAGTTCTGGCCTACAGATGTTGTGCCAGAGCTCGAGCCAGAAGAAGCTCAAGTATAGGTCTGGAGGACAAAGAGTGGCGGATTTTAAGTTAACCAAAAATGAACTCAGAGCTCAGCAGAAACGCTTGGGCCAGCTGGAGAAGTATTTGCCTACCCTCCAACTTAAAAAGGCGATGCTGCAAGCTGAAGTTCAAAAGGCCCGCTTAGAAATTGCGGAACTCAACCGCGAATTCGAATTAATCCATGGCAAGGTCGAAGCGGCCAGTCCTCTACTGTCAATGCGCATTTCGGTGAATCCGCGAGAAGCTAGCAAAATCTTAAAAATTCGTAAAAGTTATGAGAACTATGCTGGAGTAGAAGTACCCCACTTCGAAGGTGTCGATTTCAAAAAGTTCGAGTATAGCCTTGTCGAAACGCCACCATGGTTAGATAGTATGGTAATTGGACTGCGTTCCGCTGTAGAAGCGCATGTCAAAGTCGACATCGCAAAAGAAAAAAAAGCAGCCCTGGAACGAGAATGGCGTGAAGTGTCCATTCGTGTGAACCTCTTCGAAAAGGTTCTGATTCCTCGCGCACGTGAAAATATCCGTGAGATCCGTGTGTTTCTAGGCGACCAAGAACTCTCAGCTGTCTGCCGCGCTAAAGTAGCTAAAGGCAAGATAGAAGCAGCTAAAGCGGGTTCAAAGGAGGCCTTCAATGCGTATTGATGTAAAGAAGTTCCTATTTTTGGGTTTGCGAGAAGATCTGAGTAAGTTCTTCAAAAATGCCCAGCGTGAAGGCATCATTCACTTTATCGATAGTAATCCAAATTCCTTCCGTCACGTACCTGCCGAAATTGATCGGGTAGTAAGTGCAATTAAAGTTGTGAGAAGTTTACCAGTTTCTGAACAAGAAGAAGGCGTTGATTTTGACCGCTCCAACGAGATCGTTGACTGCATCTTACGCCTCAAAGACACTATCGAACGCAATCAAGAGCAAGTAAGATTACTGCGGTTGGAAGTAGCTAGAATTGAAGTCTTCGGAGATTTCTCTAAAGAGGACATTCAGTATATTGAGCAACATGGTCGTCGAAAAGTCCAGTTTTATGCCGCCGCATCGGGTAAGATCGATGACGTAGAAGATCGTGACAATTTGATCTTTGTAGGCTCTGAATATGGGCTCGATTATTTTGCCGGCATCAACCAAACATCCAGGCAATATCCCGGGCTTGCTGAAATCAAGATTGAAAAACCGCTCGGCGACATACTTGAAGCTCTTCACGAGGCAGAGGAAACACAAGACCGTGCTGAAGAGCGCTTAAAAACCTACGCACGCTTCAACACCTATCTGCACGAAGCTCTGAACGTTAAGTTGAATCACACCAACCTGGAAACAACAAAGACATACGTCCAAAAGCCACTAGATGGCAATTTGTTTGCTGTCGAGGGTTGGGTGCCAATAAACAAGGTAGCAAACCTTAACACCTTGTTACTCAACAATTCCATCCATTCCGAAGAAATCTCCATCGAACCCCATGATGTGATCCCCACTTATCTTCAGAACGAAGGCGCTTGCCGCATTGGAGAGGACCTCATCAATATCTATGACACTCCCTCCCATACCGATAAAGACCCATCTATGTGGGTACTGGGATTCTTCGCATTATTCTTTGCGATGATCGTAGGAGATGGTGGCTATGGATTAGTCTTCTTGGCGATTGCTCTCTATATCAATTACAAATACCCCAACCTAAAGGGCGCCGGTAAACGCGTCCTTAAGCTTGTGTATATTCTCTCCGCGGCATGCATTATCTGGGGCCTCTTAAATACGGCATTCTTTGGCATTGCATTCAGCGTCGATAATCCCTTACGCAAGGTCTCTTTAGTTACCTGGCTAGCCGAGAAGAAGGCTATCTATGAGTTACATACTAACAGTGAAACACTCCATCAGTGGATCGAAGAGTACAAGGGACTAAATCAAGCTCAAAGTGGTTCTCAAATCCTACGTTTAGGGGCCACTATCAATGAACAGGGTATACCAAACTATAAGTTGTTGGCCGAACTATCGGATCAAGTGTTTATTGAAATCGTGCTCCTCGTGGCCGTGGTTCACGTGGGCCTGTCCATGCTGCGCTACATCCGACGCAACTGGAGCGGTATCGGCTGGATCATGTTCCTAACTGGCTGCTGGCTATATATTCCGTGGACCTTCCTCGATGCTGTGACCTTTGTGCAATACCTCTTCTATATTCCACCGGAAAAAGCCGTGCCTATCGGATTGTCCCTTATTTATGCGGGAGTTCCATTGGCAATTATTCTGGCGGTTATACAGCATAAGCTGCCTGGTTTAGCGGAGATCATGCACCCTGTTCAAATTTTTGCCGACGTCATGTCCTATTTGCGTCTTTATGCCCTCGGTCTGGCAGGCGCAATTGTCGCTAGTATGCTAAACGAATTGGCTAACGCTGTACCGTTTCTGTTTGCTGTAGTGCTTATCATTCTAGGACACACTATCAATATGGTTATGGCAGTAGCTAGCGGGATCATCCACGGCTTGCGTCTTAATTTTCTGGAATGGTACCACTACTCCTTTGAAGGAGGAGGTCGCCCTTTTCGGCCGTTGAAGCTGCTAGATGTGCCTTCGGCTAACAAACAAAATCAAATCACTGAGTAATTGAAGGAGTTTAGTAATGGATATGGATATTAGAATCATCGGGCCGCTCTTGGCCATGACCATCCCCTGCTTTGGATGTTGCATTGGCTGCTGGATTGCGGGTTCCGCTAGCCACGCGGTGATGGCACGAGTTGAAGAGGGACATGGTAAATTCATCGGTATGGCCGCAGCACCATCATCTCAAACCATTTACGGCTTCATTCTCATGCTGTTGATGAACCGCGCCATCATTGCCGGAACGCTTTCCCCTATCGGCGGTATTGCCATGGGTCTTCTCACAGGTCTGGTAATGGTAGCCTCCTCTGTCTTTCAAGGAATGGTTTGCGCCTCAGGTATTCAAGCTTCGGCGAAACAGCCCGCCATCTTTGGTAAATGCTTCGCGGCGGTCGGTATTATCGAATCCTTCGCCCTATTCGCATTCGTCTTCTCGCTCCTACTGCTATGATGACGCGTGTAGAGAGCGATGGCCTTGGCTCCGTTGCTGTGCCCATAGATAAATACTATGGCGCGCAAACGGAGCGATCTAGACAGAACTTTCCCATAGGCAATCAGACAATGCCCATGGAGGTTGTGTACGCCCTTGTTCTCATAAAAAAAGCCGCGGCGCAAGTCAATGCCGAACTTGGACTTTTACCTCCTGATAAACAAAAAATCATCAGCGAGGTCTGTGACGAGATTTTAACCGGCAGTCTAGATGCCCATTTTCCTTTGGTCGTTTGGCAAACAGGTTCCGGTACGCAGTCTAACATGAACGTCAACGAGGTTATCAGCAACCGCGCCATCGAAAAGTTAAATGGGCAAATGGGCTCTAAAACGCCCATCCATCCAAACGATGATGTAAACAAATCACAATCTTCAAACGATGTGTTCCCCTCCGCCATGCATATCGCTGCGTATCTAGATTTGAACAAGCGGCTCCTTCCAGCTTTACGACGCTTACGCGACGCGCTAGCTGTGAAATCACGAGAGTTCATGCAAGTAGTGAAAATTGGGCGCACACATTTAATGGACGCCACTCCGTTGACTCTGGGTCAGGAGTTTTCCGGCTATGTCAGTCAGCTCGATCATGGAATAGCAGCCATTGAACGTAGCTTGGAGTATTTAAGCGAACTCGCATTAGGTGGAACAGCCGTTGGAACGGGTATCAATTGCCCAAAAGGCTACTCGGAAAGAATGGTAGGCATTTTGAGTGATCTTACAGGTCATCACTTTGTATCTGCACCCAATAAGTTTGAAGCACTCGCTGCCAGCGATGCTATCGTTGAAGTGAGCGGAGCTATTCGACGCGTAGCCTGCAGTTTAATGAAGATTGCTAATGACATCCGTTGGATGGGATCCGGTCCTCGCAGTGGTATTGGTGAATTAGAATTGCCCGCTAATGAGCCTGGATCGTCAATCATGCCGGGCAAAGTCAATCCAACGCAGGCGGAAGCTCTCACCATGGTTTGTGTCCAAGTCCTAGGCTATGACACAGCCATTGCCATTGCCGGATCACAAGGAAATTTCGAGTTAAACGTATTTCGTCCCCTAATGATTTACAATCTTCTCACGGCCATTCGACTTTTGGCAGATGCATCAGATAGCTTTGCAGAACGATGTGTGAAAGGCCTTAAGGCACGTCTGGATGTTATTGCCAGTCACCTTGATCGATCTTTGATGCTCGTAACCGCACTTAACACACACATCGGTTACGATAAAGCCGCTCAAATTGCCAAAAAAGCTCATCAAGACGGCACTACTTTACGCGAAGCAGCCGTACAGCTGGGCTATCTCACATCTCAACAGTTTGACCAACTGGTCGATCCAAAAAAAATGATTTAAAAAATGCAAATCTAGCAGTCAGGTCTAGGCCAGGCGACGCTGTAGGTAGGGTGGCGGTGCCTGTCCCCAGGCACCGAATCTTTATTTCAATAGACATGAAAAGAATACAAATTATTTACAATAATTGCAAAATAGTATAAAATTAGTTTGCTATATTTACAAATAGGATTGTCACGACTAATAAAAATACTTTTTTTTAGTTATTCTTGTTACTTTATCTCACATTTTTAATGTAGATGCTGGACCGCTTGCCCAGAACGAACCACCCCCATCTATAAATTCGGTACACACTGATGTGAATGACAAAATTCTACTGCATATTTTAGGAGACGACTTCGGTAAAGATACTGGACTTGAAGGGGCTTCCTATCTTCAAATTTTAGAGCATCATCAAAAACTTATCCAAGCACTCCCTGAATCGGCGACTACGAAAATCCTTCTGAAGAACTTTCCTATCGCAAAAGAGTTGAGCGAATACATAAACAACGACGCGCCTCTTTCTTTATTTCAAGACGCTATGCGAAAACACATTTCCGCGCTCGATAATGGCGACAGTTTCTTCTTTTGCTCAGGCTGGACTGGTCATGGAGTGGTCCTCGAAATCCATAGACAGGAATGCAATTTGCTCTGCGCATATACAATGCTGGAGCTGGTCTAAGTTATCATCATCGATTCGAAATAGGATATGAGACGTTCCGTCAACCTTTTCTGGAAATCAGTGGTATAGAAGCGAAGAATTTCTCAAACCCACTCTTTCTGAAGTTACTTCGAGACGCCTATAGCAGCGAAGTTCTTCCTGCCACAAACGCTAATGACTTCTATCTGACTATCGTCGATCTTTTGCAAGGTTCCTTAGTTGAGGATCCTATACATGAAAAACAGCTGATTAAGCCGCAGCAAAGCGGAACTTGTGCAAGTGCGTCTCTGACTATCTACTACAAGTCTCGCTTTAGCGAAAACGATGATGGAGAACGTCTAGTTCTAGATCTACAGGCTACAACCTTAGAAAACTACTTCGCTGCCAACAAGAATCGCATCAGAAGTGAGTCGCTGGCTGCAAATTTAGCTGAAAAATCCCTAATAAGTTACAGCCTAGCTGTACAAGATGCCCTGCACCGCCAAATCATAGACTACACAGCATTAGAGAAGGCCGAAGAACTTATCGAAAAGCTATCATTGGATATTCCAAAGTATCCTTTTCCTTTAGCCGCAAATAATGATTCCATCACCACCGCCGCAGAATTTATTCCTAAAGCTCCGATCACCCTTAACCTTCCAAATGTGGAAATAGACCAACAGCAATGGGTTCTTTTCGCTGATATTAAAAAAGACATACATCATCTTACGCAGTTTGCTGATCGTCTGATACAAGCTAATAATGCGGGCCAATACATGAACGTTCTTACTGTTGTGCAAGAGCTGGCTCTCAGCCTACCTCTCAACATCGATCTCACAGAATTCTCTCATGACCAACTCACGGGTGCGATCAAGGCTATAGGTATCATTAGCCGGGAACATGCAAAAGCACGCGGTCTAAGCTATGCATCTCAACCCGGACTTCAAGCCGCCACCTATATTGCCCAGGTTAAATTACTTGCAATCGTCGAAAAAATGGCGATCAACGTGTTCCCAACTATAACAAAAATCATGGGCCCCGCCAAACCCAGCGCCTTACATTCGACGTGGCTACGAACAAAACCCGTCCATAATTTTGCACCGTTACAAAATGAAAAATCCGCGTTTGCCCCCCCCCTATTTAACCGCCTATGGGAAGATGAGCTAAATAGGCTCCTGGCAAATTGGGATCAATACAGCGCGCCTACGATGTTGCAGCACATCCCGCCTATTTAACTTTCGAATACTTCTTTGGAAATATTCTACGACAAAATCAAGTCGAAGCATTGGACGCTCTGAAAGATTCAAAAGGCAGTAAACAACTAGGCACTGTCTTAGAAATGATTATGGGTTCGGGAAAAACAGCTGTGTTGCTGCCTTTATTAGCCTATTGGATAGCTGATGGGGAGAATTTACCCATCCTAGTTTTACCAGAACCGCTCCTTACTTCAATGTCTGAGGAGATACAAAAGACGCTCTTTCACTGCTTTGGAATTACAGCCGAAGTACTGCACTTCAATCGACAAATAAGTGCTGATACTAACAACGCATTGCTCAAACGACTCCAAGATGCACGAAAGCAAAGGACTGTAATCATCACTTCGGACAGTTCCATACAAAGTCTCTTTCTAAACTTATTTGAACATTTAGATCAATATCACTTGCTAGAAAAAGCTAACGCCCCAACGGATGATCTAGACACTATTGTGCGTAACGATCAACACCTACTAACATTCCTAAAACAACACGCCAGGGTCATTATCGATGAGATCGATTATGTTATGGACGTGCTAAAGGCTCACTATTTTGCTGTTGGTGAAAAAAGCCCCCCACATCTCGATACTCTTCTGACCGTTGCTGGTTTGTACCAAATGCTCGCCGCTGAAGATCTATCTGCTCCTGTCAGGATGTCCTTCTTGAAGCATGCCACAGGCGAACACCTTACTGATGATAATTACCACAACACGTTAAAGCCTTATTTAGTGGAAGCAATAATAAGTGGAAAGTTTCTTCCCGACCACTTACCTTTCCAATACTTTTTAAAGAATGTTGACCCTGAGACCCTGATTGCTACCAAAACTTCATCTAGCGCTCGTAACGATATATCAG
>CAYTFC010000076.1:0-13841 GCA_964436955.1 uncultured bacterium
ATTATACATCAGCTCGGACAAACTGGGGTGTCCAGTTTTTGGGGGCAACTATAAGGGACATAAGGGACAGAAAAACCGAGCATTGTTTGTCCCTTAAGTCCTTTCCCTCGTCGCTTAGGTCCTTTTGGTCGCTTAGGTCCCTGTCCCTTTGGTCCCTTTCCTAGCCTTCTAGCCTTGCACGAGTCATTCACTCAATCGCTTAGTGTGTTTGTGATCGCGGTAGTATTCCCAAAGCTCTTCAAGAGTGGATTGATTTAATGGTCAGTCACCTGTTTGACAGCTAGTAAGTCTTGACGATTAGGTTTCGAAGGTGTATAATTAACGGCTATGATAAAAGCACAATCTTATCAAATCTTCGTTCTTTCTGCGGTCATCGCTCAGTTCATGATAATGCCCCTTGCGCGGGCATAGTCTTATAATTTTTTCTTTCACATCTATTTACTGATTATCAAACAAAAAATTGTAAGGATTCGTCATGAACCAAATTTTTCTATCATGTCTTTTTTTTATCAACTGCACGTTGGTAGCTTCTCCTCCTATTTACATCTATACAGATTTTGGAGGGGGTAAGAACCAAGATCAGCCTGTCAGCGATCTACAAACAACCGGAGAAATAGCGAGCGCAGCCTGGAAGGTGGCAAAGCATCCGACTTTGTACATCAATGACAATGCGCAGCCTCTTAATCCGCTACAAGCTGCTGTACAGCTGGCGGCAACATTTCCTCACCAAGGCAAACTCAGCAACCACATTGAACGGATCGTCGTTCATGTGATTGACCCTGGCGTGGGGAATGAACAGACAGCCCAACCTAGAGCTGCTATTCTTCGAACCGATGGCACCCTTTTCATTGGGCCCGATAATGGGACTCTTAGTTTTGTATGCCCTGCTGGTACCATCACAAAGGCGATCGAAATCGATGTTAAAAAAATCGACAAGCTCTCAGGCAACGACACCCAAAGTGGTGGAACGTTTCATGGACGCGATCTGTTTTCCGAATCTGCCTTTCGCCTTGCGGCTCAGCAGCTAAGTCTTGAGGACATTGGGTCTCCTTATCCAACCCTAGAGCTTAAAAATCGCTTTCAGGCTCCCGTTGCTTTCACAGAAGTGGATACGCATAGAACTACTTTGGAAGTCGGAAGTAGCGAAAAAGAGCTATTTGAAAAGGCTTTTTTGCTGGGCATGATTCAATCTTCGCTCTATCAAGAGTCTAGTAGCGATTTTGCTGATTGTCCCAAGAAACTGTTTCTCATTAACCCGTCACATGTTGATGAAAAGATCGCTGTCATTAATCGGAAAACAGGAAATGTCTTTGTAGGCCCTAACAACGGGTTGGCTGTATCCTTTTTCAGAGGTTACTCCAAAGAGGATGTTGCGGTGCATAGTCTCTCTCCACAAGCTGCTAAGTCTATCTTGAGCGAATCAAATAATGACCGCGCTTGTCATTTGATCGTAAGCCAACCACTCTTTCAAGGTGCACTTCAGGAAATAGATTTCCTAGGAACATCTTCCGTAAAGCTGCCCAGCGTTGTTCAGGCAAGAATATGGATAGATGCTTATGGAAATCTCAAAACAACTCTTCAGAGTTCTCTATTTAAATCAGTAAAGAGCGCAAACGCGAAGATTCGTGTGTTAATCAATGGAGTCATAAGACCTGTCATTTTCGCAGATACTTTCTCTGAGGTACCCGACAATGAATTATTCATCTATTCCGGGAGTAGCGGTGTGATTGGTCCTAACCCACATCGCTCTGAGAGGTATGTTGAACTGACTTGTAACGGGGTTTTTGGGAAATTTGGTGTCGACTTCTTCGTTAACGAAGAAAAGGTGCCGCAGTCTGGCGATATGGCCACCTTCTATTTTACCTATTAATAATAGAAATTGGGGCTCTCATACGTATGAGAGCCTCTTCCATCGCACAAAATTAATCAATATAAAGAATGGTGCCATCGTATGCTAGTTTCTAACAAAACATCGTATTTTTGTGATTACATATCACCCTATACAAATTATTTTTACAAGCCGCCACAGGTGCTAGAGCTTGCACCAGATCTTTGTGGTTTAAGCTATTGCGTAAACACAATAGTGGAAAGTCGTTATACCGCCGTCCCACTTACACTAAGGGGCTTGTATGCCATTGTGGCCTCGTTAAACTTACTATTAATCCCCGCACTGGTGAAAGGAACGATCGATTTAGGATCGGAGAAAATCACGGCAGATCGAGCACTCAAAATAACTTATTATTTCGGTTTGATAGCCTGTTCACTAGCTTTTGGATCAATGGGCCTACATGAGGGATGCAAAATTCTACATTGCTCTGTGAGCGTATTAGGGCGTCTAGGAACGTTTATATTGGGTTGGGTGGGCTATTTTCTACGAGCCTCAATGGTGCTTCAAGCGATAGATATTGCATCAGGCATTAGGTTTAGCGAAGATGGTAGTCTCATCAAACACCGACGCTATTTGCAACGTGCCCTTGGGCACCATACATTGAATTCATGGAATCCTGTGAGGCGGGCTTTGGCTGCATACAATCTTCAAGGGATTAGTAAAACCCTAAAAGAACGGTCTAACTTACATGTCCGGTATCAAGTCCTGGGTTTATGCGCCAATGTCGTCCTCCTTTTGAGTATGGCTTTAACGCATGTTGTTGCAATCGCTATTTTTCAAATGCTTGCCTCCGGATTTTTCATCATGCAAACAGTGTCTTCGTGGTGACGGATGATCGAGCGGTCTGGGGACAGACCGCGCCATCCCAACGGCTGCGTCGCAAGGCTTGATTTTTTGTAGCTTTTATACTACAGTGGGTTGCATGAATAAAGAATTCCATCTTGAGGTTTACAGTACTAACAAGGGCAAGTTTCCATTTATTCAATGGGAATCTCAGCTTCCTGATGCCACTCGCGCAGCTATCTCTGCGCGGCTAGCACGCCTCCGACAGGGCAATTTAGGGGATTGTAAACCCATCACAGGACGGGGTGCGAAAGGTCTATATGAACTCCGCATTCGCTTTGGATCGGGATATCGAATCTATTTCGGGGTTACGGGTAAAAACATTATCATCATTCACGCTGACGAAAATAAGAAATCTCAAGATAAGGATATCACTAAAATTAAAGATTTCTGGAACGATTATTTAGACTCTCTAGAAGGAGATAATCATGAAAAAATCTAAACCTTATACCGATTTTTTGTTCGAAAGATTAAACAATCCGGAAGAAGCGGCTGCCTATTTAAACGCAGCGCTTGCAGATGAGGACCTTGGAGTTTTTCTTATTGCTCTTAAGGATATCGCCCAAGCCAATGGGGGAATGACCCATATCGCAAAAGAGGCTGAACTTAACAGGGAAACCCTCTATCGCACATTATCCAAAGACGGAAATCCTACTTTCGCGAACTTACGCACTCTGCTAGGAATCTGTGGTCTCGAAATTTCCATTCATCCCTCACAGAGCGCCACTTCTACGAGCTAGAAACAACCTTTAGACCTATAATTGAACCTATTAGGCATAGAAGAAAGAATACACGCCAAAGATCAGCCGATTCACCGAAAAAAAAGATACCTATCAGGGCGGTACCGAAGGCTCCAATGCCTGTCCATACAGCATAAGCAGTCCCCAAAGGAATAGATCGTAGGCTTGCTGAGAGAGCTATAAAGCTGAAAAAAGCCAAACTTAAAAAGCCGATGGTGGGTTGCAGTCTTGAGAAATTTTCAGATAATTTAATGCATGTGGTAAATCCTATTTCACAAATCCCAGCTAGTAGTAAATATATCCAATCCATTTTACCTTTATCCGCTCAAACTTTTTCCAAAAAAAGCGAATATAACATTTAGGGGGTTTTTAGATAACATATGTATACCAAGCGGCCTTCCCTCGAACACGTCGATGTGGTAGGGTCAAATTATAACGATGGGAGGGTATTATGAGAGAGCTCATCAAGAATATTCCCTTTTCGACCAAGAGCCTAATGCTGTTTTTAGTCGCATCTTGGGTGATCTGTTATGCACAAATGCCGGCCTCTGTACAGGACAAGACTACAGCTCTTAAAATTGAACAAGATAAAAAGCTTCTGCGTACGTATATTGAGCTAGCGGACACTGGAGATGTTGTATTTGTGCCTATAGCAGGGGTTGCTCAGCCGGCTTTCTTGCCTGTGAAAAAGCAGCATTTGGAACAAGGAACTATCCTTAGTAATTTGTTAGTTGACAATGCCCTTGAGGATAGCCAACGCAAAATGCCTGACATACTCGCCTATTCTAACAAAGTTGTATTACAGCTAAAGACTAAGCTTCAAGAACTAGAGAATCAAGTGACGCCAACACAATAGGCTTCACCACCCCTACCTTGCAAAAGATTTGCTTTACAAGTATGAAGAGTATAGCGAGGTAATGCTATGCATATATTGATCTGCTCTGTGGGTGACCAACATTACGGCTTCGACCTGGCACAGGTTGAAAGTAGTATACTTGCTGTTGAAGTCACGCCCGTTCCTAATGGGCCAAGCCATGTCATGGGGGCGATCAATATCCATGGCACAATCATGCCTGTATTCAACATTCGATCGCTGCTAGGCCTTCCTTCCAACGAAATGCAGGTTAATGATCACTTTGTCGTCTGCCGCTCCGAAGAGAGGTCTGTCGCGTTTTGGGTAGATCGCGTGAAAATGGTGCGTTTGTGTCGTGATGACGAACTAGTCCCTGGAACGGAGGTAATGCCACACCTCGACACCATTCGCTATGCGCTGAAGGAAGAAGGACAAATCACATTGATTTTTGATCTGGACCGGCTAGTACGCTCAAGTGTCAAAGCCACAAACCAGTAGTGCTACCATGGCTCTAACAAAAAACAAAGCGCTAGATGCTCTTTTTCAAGAATTTTCCGCTTTGCTAGCGAATAAAATGGGTCTGTATTATCCCAAAGAACGCTGGGGCGAACTAGAAAAAAAGCTTACTCCGGTCCTGCACGCTTCTGGCTGCTCAGATATGACGGCCTGCATACGCTGGCTATCCAATCATCTGGTGAAACATCAGTATATTCCCGAGCTAGCCTATCACTTAACCATTGGTGAAACTTATTTTTTTCGCGATTCGCGCCTTTTTGCGGCCCTTGAACAGGAAGTTTTACCGACTATTATCAAGGGCCACGAAGAAGATAGGCAGATACGTATCTGGTCTGCAGGGTGTTGCACGGGTGAGGAGCCCTACTCTCTTGCCATCTTGCTGCACCGATTGATTCCAGATATTAAAGACTGGAACATTCACATTTTCGCCAGCGACATTAACCCCTCATTTCTATTCAAAGCTCAGAAGGGGGAGTACAGTAAATGGTCGTTTCGTACAACGCCACACGACATTTTAAGGCGCTATTTTGTCTCCAATCGCCAGGGCTATGAGCTTATTCCTGAAATCCAACAGATGGTGACTTTCGCAAGTTTAAACCTTGTAGACCCTAATACGGTAGAGGTTTCAGAATCCACTAAAAAAATGGATCTTATTCTCTGTAACAACGTTCTCATCTACTTTTCGCGCGAACAAGTGATGAATACCGTAAGACGACTGGCTGACGCGATGGTGACAGGCGGCTGGCTAAGTGTGACAGCCATTGAGGCGCCCTTTATCGACCATCATCATCTTGTCGCACAGGAACTTCAGGGTGCGGTCCTCTTCCGCAAAGACCCCAAACTTATGCCAAAGGTAGAGGAGGCGAAGATATCTCAAAAAGTAGCAGCTATTATAGTGCCTACACCATGGCCAGAAACGGATGATAGCCTTTTGCTTAAGGTTGTGCTTCCGGCATTTTTAAAGATCCCCGAGCCTGTGCTGGAATACCGCTTTGCGGCATCTCAAACGACCAAAGCTAGCGTGCCAACTGTAGAACAATCTGCGCCTTCATCCTATGACGCGTGCGTCGCGTTATTTAAGCAAAAATTCTATGAACAGACGGTGACCGGACTACTAGACTGCCTGTCAGGCCATGAAAAGGATGCTATTACACTCCAAGCCAAGCGCCAAGAAGTTTATTTACTTATCCGCACCTATGCAAATCAAGGCAAATTTGCCGAGGCTACTGATTGGTGCGATAGGGCTTTAGAAGCTGATAGGCTGGATCCCATCCTGCATTACCTACAAGCTGAAGTTGAGCTGGCACAAGGGAATAGTATTGCCGCTCAGAAGGCATTAAAACGTGCACTCTTTTTAGACCCTAACTTTGTCATGGCCTATTACATGCTGGGCGTGATGGACCTTAAGAAGTCTCGCAAAACCTTGGAAATGGCCCTTAGACTTGTCCAGGGTTATGACCCCGACGCCACATTACCGGGAACGGAAGAAACAACTGCTGGACACATCAAAGATCATCTTACTGCTCTGTTAGGGAGGTCCTAATGAGTGCTGAAATAAACAAATACGACGTACTAAAAAAGCGTGCTAAGCTCCTGTCCCAACCCTTGCAAGAAGAACAGCTTTCTCAATCCTTCCTCGAACTGGTGGTATTCAAGCTTGCTCACGAAAACTATGCGCTGGAGACGCGGCACACGCTTGAGGTCTATCCACTCAAAGACTATACATCCTTGCCTGGCACTCCAGCATATATCTTTGGGTTGGTCAACCTGCGTCGAAAGATCATCACGGTAGTGGATTTAAGACCCTTGTTTTCACTGCCTGTGACTCTTCCCCCCAATCCAAAGATTGTAATAGTGGGTGACCGAGAAAAAGAATTCGCCATCCTAACCGACGGTATCATAGGTATCCAAAAGGTTGGCAACGATCAAATTCAGGCAGGTATTCCAACGTTAACTGGAATCCGACAAGAATTTCTGCATAGTCTTACAAAGAATGGAATCGTCATTCTTGATGGAGCAAAATTGCTATCCAGCCGACATCTTATTGTAGATGAGGCTGTAGAGGTTTAAAGTTATGACTACTAAAGAAGAAGAATTCCTCGTTAGGCTACTCGAAACCTTTCAGGTGGAAGCTGACGAGCACTTAAAGGTTTTAAGCGATGGTCTTATTGCGTTAGAAAAAAAGCCGTCCAAGGCCGAGCATGATCAAATTGTCGAAAGCATCTACCGAGAAGCCCATAGCCTTAAGGGTGCTGCACGTTCGGTTAATCAGCGCACTATTCAGGAAATATGCCAAGAGCTTGAAAACATCCTTTCAGCCATGAAAAACGGAATCATCGAGCCTTCACGTAAAATGTTCGATGCCCTACATCGCACTGTCGATGCTTTGGAGAAAGGGTTAAAGGAACCTCCCGACCAAATAATAGTGGATAGTATCGTAGACGAGCTGAAGTCCCTAATGGCAGCCCCTACTAACGAGACCGCCCCTTCAGTGTCATTGCCAGAAGTCCTTCCGAAAATTGAAAAGCTCATGGGTGAAGAAGTTGCCGATAAACCAGCCGCAAATGTAGCCCATGAGGGATCACGCGACAAAACCATCCGAATTTCGTTGGCAAAACTCGATAGGCTCTTCCAAGAAACGGAAGAGATGCTAATGGTTAAGCTGGTGGCACAGCAGGATTCCACCGACTTGCGCAAACTACTCATCGAGTTTAATACGAGAGAGAAGGAACTGGCAAAGCTTCTTTCTGAAACACTTATTTTGCGTCACGCAACCTCCCAGGAAGGAATCCCGTTTGCAGAACGTAAGGCTTTTAATAAAATTCTAGGATTCCTTGATCAGCAGCAGAAGGCTAGCAAGAGATTAAAAGAAGAAATTCGCCGCCTCGCAAAGACCTCCGAGCAAAACTCGCATTTTGTTGGTGCACTGGTAGACACCCTTCTAGAAGATATCAAGAAAGTACTCATGCAACCCATTTCCACTTTGCTTGACGGCATGCCCCGCATGGTACGCGACATCTCTCGCGATCTAGGCAAGGACGTTGTCTTTGAAACGCAAGGGGGTGACATCGAGGTTGATAGACGCATTCTAGAAGAGATCAAAGATCCGTTGATCCACCTCATTCGAAACGCAATCGATCATGGTATCGAATCCCCGGAAGAGCGTATCAATCTCAACAAATCGCCTACCGGCACCATTCGCATTAACGCCACAGAAAGCAGCGGTGGAAATGTAGAGCTATCCGTATCCGACGATGGGCGTGGCTTTGACATCGATGGACTTAAAGCTGCTGCCATGAAACAGGGGATTACTAGCTCTCAGGACCTCAACCACCTCTCGGATACCGATGCCATGAAGCTAGCCTTCTCGTCTGGGGTTTCAACGAGCCCCACCATCACAGATCTATCCGGGCGCGGCTTGGGATTAGGTATTGTATCGGAAAAAACTGATAAGCTAGGTGGTAACGTCCTCATCGAATCCCATGTCAACCAAGGCACCACCTTTAGGCTTATTTTACCGCTTACGTTGGCGACGTTTCGGGGCATCCATATTACTGTCGCAGGGCAGGAATTTGTGATGCCCACTCACAATGTCAACAGAGTTCTAAGAATCCAACCAAGCGATATCAAAACTCTGGAGAATAGCGAAGCCATCTCAGTCGACGGACAGCAAATTTCCTTTGTACACCTAGCAAACCTCCTTACTATCGCCAGGGACAACGACGACCCCGCTGAAAGCTTGTATGCATTGCTGATAAAATCAGAAGAAAAGATGGTCGCGTTTGGCGCCAATGCCATCCATAGGGAGCATGAGGTCCTCGTTAAAGGCTTAGGCAAACAGTGTGTTCGAGTCAAAAACATTATGGCAGCGACCATTTTGGAGTCTGGCAAGGTAGTACCGATCCTCAATCCGTCCGACCTGGTTCGTAACGCGATAAGAGGCGAAGTACACCAACTACGTTCGCTAAAAATCAGTAAGGGTGAAGAAAAGCAAAAAAAGGTATTAGTGGCAGAAGACTCCATCACTACCCGCCTACTGCTCAAGAACATTTTGGAATCCGCAGGCTATGATGTTTCGACCGCCTCGGATGGAGCAGAGGCTTTTGACTTCCTCTCAAAGAACAGCGTGGACTTGTTAGTCTCCGATGTCGAAATGCCACGCATGGATGGATTTAAGCTAACCCAAAAGGTGCGAGAGACAAAAAATCTATCCGATCTTCCAATCATTATATGCACGGGAAAGGCCTCTAAGGAGGACCGTGAACGCGGCATTGAGCTTGGCGCCAATGCATATTTAGACAAAAGCACATTCAACCAAACAGCTTTGCTAAGTGCCGCGCAAAAGCTACTGTAATAAGGGGTAAGAATATGTTTAAAAAACTTAAAGTGCGCACTCGACTTAACATCATTCTCCTGGCGTCTGCCTTAGCCCTTTTGGGGGTTGGCCTCTTTGGCTTATCCAACGGGCAACGCACGCACGCAGAAATCGATAAGGTCTACTTTGGAGGCGTCGATAAAATTGAAAACCTTGCCTATCTACAAGACAGTCTATTCATACGCATAATGGGACCAGTCCACAAGGCGCTTTCAGAGACATTGACATGGGCAGAAGCTTCGCAAATGCTACAAGCAGGAAAAACCGACTTTGAAACAGCATGGAATAAATACACAAGTAGCGACCCCACACTCTCTGAAGAAGGTAGGCGACAACAAGCTTTACTGATTGAAAAAGGACAGCAAACCGTTAAGGAGCTCAATATCGAACTGAACAGGGTTGCCGCTCTCATGCTAAGTCAAGACGCCGCACAACTAGCACAGGAAAATGACCGCGCGCTATCTCCTTTAGGTGATGCCATGGGTGGCATTCTCGCGCAAATCATCTCCATACACGTTTCGGAAAGTAAAACAGACTATCAAACAGCCCTCGCAAATTCCGCATTCTATTCCTGGGCTACCTTAGTAAGTGTGATACTGGCGTTCATCATCCTCGTTCCGCTCACCATTTTCAGCGCACGAGGTATCGTTAAACCCCTTGAATATGCGGTAGAATGCATTTCAGTATCTCAGGACATTATGACGTCTATCAGCCACCTCTCTACAGGTGCAACAGAAACGGCTTCAGCCGTCACAGAAACGACGACGACTGTAGAAGAACTCAAACAGACAGCCAATATCTCTGTGGATAAAGCGAAGGATGTTCTGACAAATGCTGAAGCAACACTACAAACAGTGACTTCCAGCGAAAAATCGGTGATGGCCACCATTGAAGATATCAATCAGATTCGTGAAAGAATGCAAATCATCTCAGACAGCATTCTTAAACTTAGCGAGAAATCTCTCGCCATTGCAGAAATTATGGATAGTGTAAGCGATATCGCTGAACAATCCAACCTGCTAGCCGTTAACGCCGCCATTGAATCCGCTAAAGCAGGTGAAATCGGTAAGAGCTTCGGTGTAGTAGCACAGGAAATTCGCACGCTAGCCGAGCAATCCAAAGGAGCCACTGTGCAAGTACGCTCCCTTTTGGCTGAAATCCAGACTGCCACAACGGCCGCTGTACTGGCCACAGAACAAGGCTCAAAAGCCGTTGCCAAGGGGGTTGAACAATCCACTCAAACAAGCCATACCATCAAAGATTTGGTCACAAAAATGGGGCGGGTAACCCAAGCTGCCACACAAATTGTGCTGTCCAACCAGCAGCAGCTTGTGGGAACCGAACAGATCACCATTGCGATGACCCAAATCAATGAAGCTACCAACCAACACGTGGATCATTTAGCTCAAATTGAGTCGGCTGTATCGACGCTTTCAGAAGTGGGAACTACACTCATGGAACTAACGGATAAATATAAGCATGCGGACCTGAAGCCCCCTACTGTGCCAAACAAGTATCCATTGAAAGCTGGGGCACACGCATAAAATTAAAATTTAAGGGGTCTAGCTATGTTTACCAATATGCGGGTTAGAAGTCGGTTGACAATCATCCTGGTAGTGTCCGCAATAGCTCTATTAGGGGTTGGCGTGCTAGGCCTTATCAATGGGCATCGCACAGCACTTGAAATTGATAATGTGTACTACGGTGGCGTAGACAAGCTAGAGCTTCTTTTTGGATTGGAAACCGATCTTAACGAAAAGGTGCTGACTCCTGTCTATAAATTCCGCGATAACATTGCGTCGGCAAGCGAAGCTTCAAACAGTATTCGCCAGGCCCGGGACTCCTTTATTAAGACTTGGAATCACTATTCAGTCGAAAACTCCTATTTGCAGGATAACAATGTTACCCCTCAACAGGCGATCATGAATCAATTACAGCCTGCAATAAGCACCATGGAAGCATTTCTAACTAAACTCACTGAAGCTCTAGACCAGCAAGACAAGCAACAGGTTGAATCGATGGTTACCCGTGAACTCTATCCTTCAGTAGATCCAGTAATGCTAGCCATTAAACAGTTAGTGCAAATTCACTCCAAAGATACGCTGAGCGACTACCAAGATGGGATAAATAACGCATTTTGGTTTCAAATGACCACGCTAGCAGGCCTACTTCTCTCCTTAGCAATCTTGGTCCCATTGACTATTGCCATTATGCGAAGTGTGGTTAAGCCTATCGAATATGCCTCCGAACGCGTGGCAAGCGGCGATACAAAAGCTGTCGTAGAAATTACATCCGGTGGGGAATTGGGACAACTCCTGCAATCCATCAAATCAATGTTTCAGTCACTGGATAAAGTGGGTACGGTCCTACAAGCTATTTCAGTCGGAGACTTAACGGTTGAAGGGTCACTACGCTCAGATCGCGATGTTCTGGGACACACGCTTCACAATATGGTCACACAAATGCGTAGCATGATCGGCGATATCAAAGCCGAAGTCAATGCGCTGACAAGTTCTTCTCAAGAAATAATGACCTCGCTAAACCACATCTCCACAGGGGCAACTGAAACAGCCTCAGCAGTAACCGAAACCACCACAACGATAGAAGAGCTAAAGCAAACGGCCAATATCTCTGTCGATAAAGCCCAAGACGTTTTGGGCAGTGCCGAAGAGACCCTGCAGTCAGTGCAAGCCAGTGAAGAGTCTGTTCTAGCTACGATTCAAGACATGAATCAAATTAGAGAGCGTATGCAGGTGATATCCGACGCCATTTTGCAGCTTAGTGAAAAGAGTAGCGCTATTGCAGAAATCATGGACACCGTTAATGACATTGCCGAGCAATCCAATTTACTGGCCGTAAATGCTGCCATTGAAGCAGCCAAAGCCGGAGAAGTAGGGCGAAGTTTTGGAGTCGTTGCACAAGAAATCCGGACGTTGGCAGAGCAATCCAAAGGCGCGACGATTCAAGTTAAAGCCTTACTGGGAGATATCCAAACCGCCACCGGGTCCGCAGTTATCGCAACAGAGCAAGGCTCTAAGGCTGTTTCCAAAGGTGTGGAACAATCCACTCGTACTAACAAGGCCATGAAAGAGCTGGCCACAAAAATGAAGCGTGTAAACCAGGCTGCTAACCAAATCGTCCTCTCCAACCAACAACAGCTTATCGGCACCGAGCAAATTACTGTTGCTATGGGGCAGATTAGTGAAGCTACCGTGCAACATGCCGATCACCTAAAGCAAATCGAATTAGCAGTTTCCACGTTAAATCAGGTGAGCGAAACGCTCAAAGGACTCACCGACCGCTATCGCATAGCCGATCGCGAATACGAATTACCAATTTCTACACCAACAGTTAAACCGCCAAGTCCACAACCGAATAAACGACTAGCACCACGAACAGTATGACATAGGAGTCATCACTATGGCAAAAAGGCCTATCAACGTACTCATCGTTGATGATTCCAGGGTAGCGCAAGAGCTGCTGGAGCACGTTATTAAATCTGACCCTGATTTCAAGATTATGGGGATTGCGCGCACCGGCGAAGAAACCCTCGCTTGGCTGCGTGGACATACCGCAGATGTAATCACAATGGATATTTTGATGCCTGGAATGACAGGCCTGGAAGTCACACGGCATATCATGACTACCAAGCCCATTCCCATCGTTATTGTAAGCTCCGCCTACCAGCCATCTAATGAGCAAACAGCTTTTGAGGCCATTGAAGCAGGCGCTTTGGCTATCTTAGAGAAACCACGTATTCATGATGATACGCAAGCCAAGGAGCTCTTAACTACCCTTAAAATGGTGTCAGAGGTAAAACTTGTGAGGCGACATGGACTGAGTCCACGAACGGATCGACCACACGTGGTCATACCTGAGGTGAAACATGCTTCCGTTCAAATTGAAGCTATAGCCATTGGGGCTTCCTTGGGTGGACCCTTAGCGCTTACTAAGATTTTGTCAAGCCTTGAACCTGATTTTCCCGTACCTATCTTAATCGTTCAGCACATTGCAGCGGGATTTACGCAAGGATTCGTACAATGGCTGCAGGATTGCACACGATTGCCAGTGCATTTGGGACGCGATTGTCAGCCCATAGTTGCAGGCAACGTCTATGTGGCACCTGCGGGAGCGCATATGGAGGTGGAAAAAAATCGAACCATACACCTTAGAAAGGAAAATGACTCACTCATGCCATCGGTAGCGAAGCTTTTTGCGTCCATGGCAAAGGTATATGGCCCTAGTGGAATAGGCGTTATTTTGACAGGAATGGGACGCGATGGCGCGGAAGAATTACTTCTAATGCGTAATAAAGGTGCATTGACACTAGCGCAAGATCGCGATAGCTGTGTGATGTTCGGAATGCCCCAAGTAGCCATCGCACTTGAAGCGGTGGATCAAACCCTTCCATTGGATGACATCGCGGAAGCATTAAAAACTCTTGTTGCGCGCAAGGCCACACAGCGTTAGTTTTCTGGTGTAACCCCGATCCCCACTAATCATGCTCATACTATAAAAGCATTAGCCCGGGGCAGTTTTATGTAAATAGACATGAGTTGCGATCCAAGGTCGTCAAAAAAAGAAATGTGTTGTGTGTGAACATACAGCGAATATCTGCTTAGGATG
>CAYTFC010000077.1:0-12968 GCA_964436955.1 uncultured bacterium
CCACGGGTGTAAACCCGTGGTAAAATCAATGACAAGGATGAGCCGCGGTAGCGGCGACAGGAAGAATTATGAGTTCATTCACCAATCTAGCGTACCACATCATATTCAGCACAAAATTTCGTCAGCCTTTGATTCAAATTGCTCTCCAAAAACGACTGTATGAATACGTTGGGGGTATTATCCGCGCGACAAATGGTCTCATGATTGAAATAGGAGGAATTGAAGATCACATACATGTGCTAGCCAATTTATCTCCAACCAAAGCGGTTTCTGATTCTATTCGAGAAATCAAAGCTAACGCATCGAAATGGATTAATGAACTTCCCGAACGAACGACTCGTTTTGAGTGGCAAAAAGGATATGGGGCATTTACCGTCAGCTATTCTCAAATTGAATCGGTTCGTCACTATATTCAAAATCAGGGTGAACATCACAAAACAAAAACATTCGAGGACGAATATATGAAATTTCTCCAGTTACATAATATTGCATTCAACCGACCATATCTATTTGAGGGTGAACATCATGGTTAATTTGTGTCGCCGCTAACACGGCTCACATTTTGCTTGAACCCACCACGGGTTTGCACCCGTGGCTATATGCTTTCGCCGCATGCGCGGCTAGGGTAATTGTTCAGGCGATTTTATTCGCGGAAGTAGCGAAAGTCGAAAGGCATAAACCGAATTTGGAACAAGCAAGCCACACTTTTTTGGTAACGTAGAATACGCTCAGGGACCGTTTATTAGCCGCGAATGCGGTGAAAGCATATAGCCACGAGGTAAACCCTTGGTAAAATCAACGCCTATGTTACCGACGGGTAATCTTTAGGAAAATGTGCATAATAGACCACTTACTCTACTCGATTCCTATGGATTAGCTAGTAGCGAAGGAAGAAGCAGCAGTCGAAATGAATCTCGTGGTTGGCGAGATTATTGCTCAGACATAGGACGCTTCATCTCTATGGCCGCTCGAAATATATGCTCAAGAGTAGTCCATGAAGGCTATAGGGCTGCCTCGGGCATCCGTGACGAAGGAATATCCGTTGCGCGGACAGCTCTCAGTGTCTATCCTAGATGTGTGCTCAACCGGCTTGGACCGTCACCGGAGTACAATGATGGAGCTGCACATCAGACCATTGACAGAGTTTTCTCCACTAGCCAGGCACGCTTCTTCACTCCAGAATATCACGAAGCCCAACCTGAGTATACTTCTATGTATGATGCCTATTCCAGGTCCCGTCAGAGGACCTGCTAGGCCTTTATCAAGACCAGTTAGCCGCCAACCTGTCGATTTGCAGATCCGTCGGGTTAATGATATCATGGCAAAAGCACTTAAGGAGCCTGCACCAGAAGTTGCTTTTACAGTGGATGATCTTGCCCTAGCCGGTCAACAAATAGATCGTAGTGGACTTACTAAAGCCGGTCGCGCGCTGGATAAGCATGGTAACCGTCCGGATAGCCCATTCCCTAAAGCGACAGGCACTGTTGCCGAAAAAAAAATGCTCAGGGGCAGTTCCAGGTAGAAGACATTTTAACTGATCCGGATGCTTACTGCAAGGGTGCGAAAAAGGGATTTAAAATATATACAGAAGACGGTAGGGGACTAGGTTTTAATAAGGATGGAACACTAAAAGGCTTTGTGGAGAACAGGTATGAATGAATTTACTATTGAATTGAGTAGTGACCTGAATTACGAGGAAATGGTTATTTACCTGTCCTTTCGTGATCAAGAAATCGCATTAATTACCCAAGAAGAAGGTCTTGATAAGGTGCAAGTTCAATTTTTTTTCGAGGAACTACGAAATCTAAGCGTGCCTTTAGAGGGTCTTATAAAGGCCCCTAAAAGATGGTCAAACATGGTTAGTTAAAGCACAAAAACTACCAGAAGACTAAAAGACAATCCGAGAATGTCACGATTTAGCACAACGCAGGATCGGATAGTATGAAAGATCTTCTAGTCTGGTCTAAAATGGACCTATGCTATCCTAAAATTGACCATACCATTGTCATTTCGTAAGCGGCAATCGCGGCTCAAGCAGAGAGTTTTTGTATTGAGGGCGGGCTTTACAGAGCGTTTGTACCGCATCAGAAAGGATTCGAGGGATCATTAGCGTCATTGTGCCATACACTGCCATAACCGCCATCCCAGCCTTCAGCATTTGGTAGCACTGTCCTTCCGTTAGGAAGGTGATTTTCTGATGGCAAAATGCTACAGGTGAGATACCAAAGTTGGCCTCCGGGAGCCACTAACTGCTTGGCATGCGTGATCAGTTGCTGTTGCAGTTTTCCAAGGTTTTCCAAGGCTTCATGTGTAAGTCTCCAGCGTGCTTCAGGGCGTTTATTCAATACTCCAGAATTGCTACAAGGGACATCCAAAATCACAAGATCATATGTCTTGTCGGTAGGGTATTCCTCGCCACGATGGCATGTTACTGTGGCGCTTATGCCATACTTAGCAAAGTTATGTCTCAGCGTTTGTAGTCTGCTTTCTGAAGGGTCATTTGCTGTTAACTGTGCTTTTACATATAGGTCCAATATTCCAATGCTTTTGCCTCCAGGTGCGGCACAAAGGTCAAGTATGGTTCGCGGGGTCCATAATGTCTGGCGGGATAAATACTTTAATAGATGGGCTGGAGTGGCATTTTGTATGTAGTAATCGGATGAATTAGCAATGTCGTTGAATTGCTTGGCATTATCTAAAGTAATTACTCCCGTTTCGTCAATGCGACTACGAGCCATCACTTTGGCAGGCATATTTCCAAGTTCAAGAATTTGTACGGTTTTAGCTAAGCCATATGCATTGATTAGCTGCTCGACGAAATACTGGGGATAGGAATAACGAATAGTTAATGAACTTGCATCCATTCCTGTTGGCAATTTAGGCATTTTATCTTGGTAGGCGCGCATCATGGCATTTAAGAATTTGCCAAAGCGAGGATGAAAGTACTTATTCGCCAGCTTAACGGATTCATCAACCACGGAATAGAGTGGCAGTTTGGTGAGGTAATGTACTTGATATAGTGCATTTCGTAATAAGATGCGCTCCGTGCTCTTAATTTTCAGCGCGCCACTAGTTGTTAGCTTTTGGGCTAAATAGTCCAGTGCAAGGGCCATTTGAATGCTTCCATAGGTTATTTGCCGCGCCAGGCGAGCATCTTGTGATGAAAGATGACATTGCTCAAGAGTTTCCGAAGCATAGCGAATCTCTTGATAAGACTGGAGAGAGGCAAGAAAGGCTGCTTCCCTGGGATTAATTATAGGTAATGTTGGAGATCCGGTGGTAGGCAACAACGTTTTTTGGGGGGAGGTTGTAATGTTAGCAGTCCTTGCAATGTCCACTCTTGAAACCATGAGTGCAGGTGTTCTGTTGCGTCATTCAGGAGGCTTTTGCGCTGCTTTTCTAACCAGGTGCAGGCTTCAGCGGCGGAGCTTCCTTTCTTTATCATTCGCAAAAGATAGTACTCTGCTGCGCTAATTTTTCTCCACTCTACTAGATTTTGAGTGTTGCGAAATAGCATAAAATAGTAGCGCGAGTCTTGCTCAAGCTTTGGCAAAGGGAGGTCAAGCCAGTGATCTCCATTATCTGGTTCTAGCAGGTCAGCACGAAATTTAAATAGGTGATAAGGAAGGTTGTACAGATACACGTGGGGTTGTAGGTAGAGTTTTGTTTCTACCAAGTCATGGATGGCTTTCTGCTCTGCTTTGACTGGCATGTTGATTGGGGGCATTCCTTCCACAAAGAAGGCTTCATTAAAGGCTTCATCAATCATTGCCGCGTCTACAATAAGGCGACGATCGGCTTCCCAATAGGTTTCCTTAAGGTATTTTGGTAGAAGTGTTCCTAGGAATGTGAGAGACCAATGTTCTGGTCGATAGTGACAGATGTAGGGAAAGCCGATGAGTCGATTAAAATCTGCGTATCCAAAGAGGTTGGTGAGAAAGGGGAAGATGTCGTGTAAAAGGCTGAGTAGTCGCCACCAATATTGTTGATTATAGATCTGTATGCGTTCGTGGGATGCTAGCGTGGGGCTGGGAGAAATGTATTGGGGAGCCTCTTCCTCCATTGAATTTCCGGAGGGCGAAATTGGCAGCATGAGATGGTCATCATCTATGGGACGGCCAATAATGCTGCCAAACCACAGTTGCGTGCGTTTAAGCTCCTCAGGTACTTGAGGGTCATATATTTTTGCCATGTTAGGCAACCACTAAAGTTTGTTGAAATTGCTTGGCTTTCAGTGCTTCTTGCCAGGTTTCATCGAAGCTGATGAAGTTATCATCCCATTCTAGCAGGGTGGAGACGCCACCTGTGAGGGGATAGACTTCGGCATAAATGGCCCACACTTCATCTCTTACATAGTCGTTGTGCGTGTCTAGGACATAATCACCCTTGTCAGTATGTCCTGCGAGGTGAATTTGCAGTACACGACGCATGGGAATATTCATGTAGTAATCTTTTGGATCAAATCCATGATTCCTGCTTGAAACGTAAATGTTGTTTACGTCGAGCATCATGTAGATGTCAGCCTTCTCTACGATTGCGGAATAAAAATCCCATTCAGGCATTTGATCATCGCGAAATGTGACGTATGAGGAGAGGTTTTCTAATGCAAAAGGAATTTCTAGGTAGTCTTGAACAATGCGAGCGCGTTCAGAGACATAGTCGACGACTTTTTGGGTGTAGGGAAGAGGTAAAAGGTCGTGATAGTGGGCGCCCGGTAGGCGTCCCCAACAGAGGTGGTCAGAAATCCAGGGTGTTTTAGTCTTTTTTGTTAGTGCTTTAAGGCGCTTGAGATAATCGAAATCTAAGGGGTTGGGACTACCAATAGCGAGGGATACGCCATGTTGAACGACGGGGTAGCGTTCAAGAATGCGATCTAGATTTTCGATCGCTTTTCCGCCATCTACCAGAAAATTTTCGCTGATGATTTCGAACCAATCGATGTCTGGTTCGTGTGTGAAGATGTCTTGCAAGTGGGGAATTCTGAGTCCAATACCAATCCCGAGATTGGGAGGAAAGGTCTTAGTCATGTGTCAGTCCTGAGTTACGAGCACTCGGTATAAATGTCCAAGCAATAGACGGCCGCCCCTTCGAGAGGGGCGGCCGTGTTTCACAATCTAAAAGCTGGGAGCTTTAGACTATCGATTGAACTGTGGGTTCAATGTGTTAGTGCGCTTTTCTAGCATAGCAGCGACTCTCACAGCAACGTTTTTGTCTGTAAATGCAGCAGAGGAAGTGTGTTTGCAGCTTCCTTTTCCAGCGCAATCATGGTCAGATGTTTTGCAGGAATTTTTTCCTTTGCAATCGTTCTGTCCTTTGCACTTTTGGCTGGCTAGCTCAAGTGCGAGAGCTTGGCCTTCGGGAGTTAGGGCTCGGAACTCTGCTTTTGCTTGCTTGTTAAGCAATGTCAAGAGAGTGTCCTTGTCTAACTGTTGTTGCTGGCCTTTGCTTTCAGCAAATCCACCGTTGTTTTTGCCCGAATTGTTTTTCTTGCCAGCTTTGCTGTTGCCATTGTTTTTGTTTTGATTGTGGCTGTTGGCTTTGCTGTTGTTGGTAGATGGAACGTTATCATCGTCTCCCCACGCGATTTGTCCGGCATTTTTGTTTTTCTTTCCGCCGCGGTTACCGGCTGTGTTCGAATTGCCGGTTTGGTTGCTAGGAGTGTCATCGCCCCAAGCTAGCTGTCCACCATTCGAACTTTGGTTTTTGCGTGTACCGGCATTGTTTGTCTGTCCTGCGGATGAGGACGAGGTATTGTCATCACCCCAAGAGATTTGACCGAGGGTTCTGCCGTTGCCGTTATTGCTGTTATTTGATGCATTGTTTCTGTTGTTCTTTGCACCAGCGCCCGAATGTCCTTGGTTGCCCGCTTTTCCGTCACAACCTTGGCTACTATTGCAGCCACTTGTATTACCGTTGCCTTTTGTGCCGCGGTTGGCTTTAGTTTGATTCTGTCCGCCAATTGAATTGGGCGTGTCCGCTAGTGATACGTTGTTGCCTCTGTTGCCACGTACGCCACCGGGGGGTTTTGCTCCACTTCCATTGCGAGTTCCGCTATTGGAGTGATTGCTTTTTCGATGTCCATTACTGTTGCCATTATCGTTGTTGTTGCAATTGCCGCCATATCCGCCACCATTGTCATTGCCATATCCGCCGCCGTTATCCTTGCCATCGCAGCTGCCACAACCGCTTCCCCATGTTGCTCGGTTGCCTGTTTCGCCGACGCTTGGGCTGGCGATAAGACGTGCTAATAGCTGACCATCTCGGTCTAGACTGTTGTATAGGGTTTGATCTTCTTCGCTCAATGAGCTCAAAAAGTCGTTGTCAGAAAAGTTCTCAGTTTCGTTTGCAGAAAGCTCACCTTGGTTGGCCATGAGAATAATGCCACTAGCTAAGCCGAGTAGTGCGAGTTTCTTCAGATCGCGTTTCTTCATGGAAAAACTCCTTAGAATGCCTGTTGATTTTTGTTAGAACACCTTAGGTTTTGCCCATGTCTCTGGTAAAAATTGCGTGACCAAAGGGTGAGCGTTGCTTGACTGGTTGTTGTACTGAAAAATTTAGTGTAATTGCAAGAAAAAAAACTATGTAAGGCGGAACAGGTTGCATGCATTTTGATAGGTAGCGGACGCAACATCTACAATGCTGACTTGTTTGACTTGAGCAATGACCTCTGCAACTTCAACGACAAATGCAGGCTCATTGATTTTGCCACGATGTTTTTGTGGCGCAAGGTAAGGAGAGTCTGTTTCGATAAGTAGGCGATCCAATGGCACGAGGCGTGCGACGTCTCGTAAGCTTTCGCTTTTTTTAAAGGTGACGATTCCACTAAGAGATACGTACCAATTTCGCTTTAAAACTTGTTCTGCTTCCTCGCAAGTTCCTGTGAAACAGTGCAATACTCCAGGGCCTTGGTAGTGTGTATCCAAAATTTCAAAGAAATCAGCAAATGCTTCCCGACAATGAATGATTACGGGCAGAGCGCATTCCTGCGCTAACGCTAGGTAGCGACGCAAAAAGGACTTCTGTAGTTCTCGCTCTGAGTGTTCGTAGAAATAATCGAGGCCCGTTTCTCCGACGGCGACAAGTTTTCCTTCTTTTGCACATTGAGCAAATAGGGGAAACATCTCCTCGCCTTCAGTGGCGACATCGTGGGGCGTGGTGGCGCCGCTGTTAACGATCCATGGACAACGCTCTGCGAGCGCCAAACCAGCTTCCAGGCTTGGCTTGTCGGTGCAAATATTGACGATACGATCGACGCCGACTGCTTTAGCACGGTCGGCAAGAGCGTCGGCGTGATCAACTAGTTGACGAGATGTTAAATGTGCGTGGCTGTCAAAGTAAGCGGTCACGGATTTGCTATTGCTCTTGTGGATGCTTTGTTTTCGGCAATTGTATGTTGCATCTTCTCAAGATAGCTAGTCACAATGTCTGGTGTCAGTACTTGTGGCAGCACAAGCGGAACATCTACTCCCGGCATATAGAGCAAGTATAGAGGCACGCCATTACGACCGTAGCGCTTGAGCTCTTTTGTGATGGCAGGATCGGGTCGAGTCCAATCCGCCTTAATTTTTGCGATGCCTAGGTCTTCAAACTTTTTCTCAATATCATCCAGCAGTAAAACGAGGTGGTTTGTTTGACAAATGACACACCATTTAGCGGTGAAGTCAATGAAAACAGGCTTACCTGCAGCACGTAGTTCTTCTATTAGCGTTGGCGAGAAGGGAAGCCATGCGCGCGGATTGCTTTCGCTAGTTGCGAAATCACCTGCGATCATTCCGCCGTTAGGATCCGGCTCCATTTGGCTTGAAATTACCAAGACATAGGAGGCAAAAAGTGCCATGAAGATGCTTGCTAGGGTTGCCGCTCTTTGTACGCGTTGTGAGCGCATGGGGTGGCACCATTTGCCATAGATCCAGCATGTTACTGTGAGGAGGAATAGCGAGCACAGTAGGAGGAATACGCCCGTATGGTTAGTTTCTACGCCAAAGACGAGGATTAGCCAAAGAATTGTGGCGATTAGCATAAAGGCCATCAATTGCTTGAAGGTGATCATCCAATCACCAGGTTTGGGCAGCCATTTGGTGAGATTCGGGAACAGAGTAAGCATCAAGTAGGGGAATGCCATTCCTAGCCCCAAAACCGTGAAAATAAGCATGGCCGAAGCGGGCGGTAATGTCACTGCGTACCCAATGGCTGCTCCAAGAAAAGGTCCTGTGCAGGGCGTTGCTACAGCGGTTGCCAGAACTCCATTAAAAAAAGATGCGGAGTAGCCAGTAGCTTTTTTGTTGTTGTGACTTTCCTTCTGACCAGCCCAAGAGGCCACTGTTGTGCCCATTTCGAATACGCCGAACAGGCTCAGGGCAAACACGAGTAATACTGCAGCTAAAATGGCTACGAAAATGGGTTCTTGTAACTGGAAGCCCCAGCCGACTGCATGGCCATAAGCCTGTAAAGCTAGGAGAATTCCTGCCAAAAGCCAAAAGGAAATCAACACACCAATCGTAAAGGCAACGCCATGCTTGAAAGTAGTGACTCTGTGGTGGCCTGCCATCTTGACGATGCTGAGAATTTTTAGCGAAATAACGGGTAGGACGCATGGCATTAGATTCAGGATCATCCCGCCTACGAAAGCCATAGCTAGCGCTAAACCCAAGCCGCCATCGAAGTCATGGGCGTTTGGAGCGACGGCAGAAGCTTCAACGGTTTTATCCGCCATGGCAATGGTCTTTTCCGACATGGGAACGTTAACGTTCACAGCAATCGGCTTGGATTGCCCAATTTTCTTAAGAAGAAGTAGCCCCTCCAATGATTCTGGAGTTTTGCCGGTTGAAATTTTATCTAGGTCTAACGTGTACGTTCCTTGAGCATTGGACTTGAGGGCAATGGCGGAATGGAAGTCGATGGAATCAGTATCTGCTGGAAGGAAGTAGGCCTCTTCGATTTTTCCCTTATTGGAGGCCGGCGGCTGTAGACTTAGCTGAATTGCTGTGGAAGCATCTTTTGCTTTGATGCTCCAAGTTTGTTGGGGAAGTTGGTCGCGAGCTTTGCTAAATAAGGTCGTATGTTGTGCATCGCGAAGTGGGGTGGATTTGGACACCGGTAAGTTTAATTTGGCCGAGCAATCTCCCGGAATACAATTTCCCTCATTGCAAGCGATCCAGCGAATCGTGGCTTCCAACGAAATATCCGATTCAGACGCCATTCCTTTGCCAGGCATCACTTTAGCAAGAAGGATAAAGGGCTCGGCGTATCCAAATGAAACGAGTGTTTTATCTTCAAAACGCTCGGGGGTTGGCCAATCCAGCCCCATCACCTGAAAGCCTGATGGCAAAGCCCATTCTACTGATGTGCCAAGACCACTATCTCCAGAGTTTTTCCAATAAGTGTGCCATCCTTTATCCAGATCCACTTGAAGGGCAATCCAGAAAGCGCGTCCTGGCTGGACAGCTTTATCTTCTGCAAGAAGCCGCAACTGAACCGGTTCCCGCTGCGCCACATACCCCGTAGATGCAAAAGAAGCGAAGTTGGGCGTTTCGGCGGCAAAGAAATCGCTAGCGTGGATTCCCTGGGCGGAGCAAAGAGCAACGAGGCTCAAGGTAAAGCTAACCAGACATCTTAACATGCATTTCCCCTTGATTGGATAAGTCTGCTGACAGAAGGCTTAAGCAAAAGCCTATCATAAAATGAAAAAAAAATAATCATTATTCATAAGCAGACTAGTCATCCGGCAGTAGCCCTACCACCGACTTGACAAATTCATAAAATTCGCGTATCAAGCTCGCATTACTATATGTTATCAAACGAGCTATAGAGCAATGATTTTAAGCGTTAATTTATTAGGTGTCAACCCTTTTGTTCAGGCTTATACTCAGTCGGATCTATTAGGTAAGGTTATCTTTATCTCACTGATTCTTTTGTCTATTATTACTTGGGTTGTTCTTTTATATAAGGTGCGGTTTACGCGTAGAGCACGACTACTCTCGAAGCAATTCGCTGAGCAATTCGGAGCACAGCGGCATAACCCGCTCAATTTTCCCCACGATACATCGCTGCTGAACCCCTATCTCAACCTATACATGAAATTAAAGGGATATACCGTGGATCTGCTCAATAAGAATAAACGTTTTGGAGACAACATCTATCTGTCGCCAGCCGATATCGATTTGGTAGGATCGCACGTCATGACTGCGATTTCGACGGAAACCAAAGGCCTTGAGCGGCATTTGTATATCTTATCTACATGTACGAGCTTGGCGCCTTTTTTGGGATTGTTGGGAACCGTATGGGGGATATTGGCAACCTTTGCGGAGCCGCAGCTTCTAGGAACTACCGGATCGCACGCCGTATTGGGCGGGATATCGCTCGCTTTGGTGACCACAGTGCTCGGGCTGCTCAATGCCATTCCAGCGCTTATTGGATATAACTATTTGAAGGATGTCATTGCTGATTTCGAAACCTCCATGGAAGAATTTTCCAGCGATCTGATTAGTTCAGTGGAACTGCAATATCGCCAGGTAGACCTAAAATGAGACGTCGTTTCCGTATTCCACACTCGGAACCCACCATTAATCTGACGCCGCTAATCGATGTGGTTTTTGTCATATTGATCGTGTTTTTAGTGGCCGCCCCTCTGCTTGAGCTTGAGCAAATCAGCATTGCCCAGGCCGCACCCCATTCCGCTGAAACCATAAAATCCGTGCAGGCCAAGAGCGCGATAACTGTTTACGTCCGTCAGGACGACACCGTTTGGTTTGAGGACCAACGACGCGAGTTAGCAACCCTTGGAACCATTTTGGCAGAAGCACGTCAGCGTTATCCCAATACCGTGCCCCAGCTGATTCAGGATCAAAAAAGTCACTTTGGCGTCTATCAGTCCGTAAAGAATGCCTTTGAAGTGGCTGGTTTTGGAGAAGTAGAGCTGATTTTAAGACCAGGAGCGTAAGCATGCATGCGACGACAGCTCAACCGCCAAACATTAGACGCGTGTTGATATCTGTTTTGGTCGCGCATTTGCTCATAGGAATCTATGTGCTTTGGGAACCCACAAAACCTGCTACGATGGTTCCCTCCCAGCAACGTGTCGTGGTGAAAACCGTGGCATTGGCACCGCAAAAGCCAGCAGTATCAGCTCCAACTCCCCCTTTGCCCAAAGCACCAGTTAAACCGGCAACCAAGCCAAAACCAGCAACCAAGCCCGCGCCTAAACCGGTAGCTAAACCCAGCCCGCTTCCTACAGCATTGGAGAAAGCCAAAGCATCGCTATCGCAACTACAGGAAACATCGACACAAGGCACACAATCCACACTTCCACACTTAGTAGTCCCTGTCTTGTCTATTCCTAAGACAGCTAATCTCTATAGTATCGAGTTGTCGATCCGTCTCAGAGCCCTCTTAAAGCTGCCCGAATACGGTCAGGTAAAGGTTAACATCACACTGGAGCGCACTGGACGCGTCGCCTCAGTCGAAATCCTATCTTCTGAAAGCGAAGTTAATAAACATTATGTAGAGAAAGCCCTACCAGACCTAAAATTCACTGAGTTCGGTAACCAATTTCCTGGCGAAACCACCCACAGCTTCACCCTCGTGCTCAGCAATGAGTAAGCCGTATATTGCAGGCGTGGACTTCTTTTTGGAGGGATTATGAGGCACTTATTTGTTTTCTTTGCGGTTATAAGTTTTTCCAATGTTCTTGCTACAGAAGCGATTTTTCAACAACAAGCGTTGAAAGTTGGAATCATCAGCGCTTTGCCTGAGGAATATGGAACCCTTCTCGAGCATATGGAAGGAGTACAATCTCAAGAAAAAGGCATGAGAACCTACTACAAAGGGAAATTACAAGGAATTGATACTGTAGTAGTAGCTTCGCGGATTGGCAAGGTTGCTGCAGCGGTGGCCACTACAAGTCTTATTTTGGACTATAATGTTGACTTTGTGATTTTCGTAGGAGTAGCTGGAGCCATCGATCCGTCATTAAATGTAGGTGACATTGTTGTGGCTAATGCGTTAATTCAACACGACGTTGATGCTCGTCCTTTTTGCCCAATTTATGAGATACCGCTATTAAAAATTCGCTCCTTTGATTCGGACCCATGTTTAAAGAATTTATCGATCCGAGCTTCTCAAAATTTTATCAAAGCAGATTTAAATAAACTTATATCTGCTGACGTTTTGAATGAATTTCACATCACGACGCCTCAGATCTATGAGGGCCTTGTCATCACTGGAGATCAGGTAATTTCCCAAGACGCTCAAAAAACGGCACTAAGACAGAACTTGCCGAACGCTTTGTGTGTTGAGATGGAGGGAGCCAGTGTAGCCCAAGTATGCTATGAACATGGGATTCCTTTTGTTGTCATTCGTACCATTTCCGATTATGCGAATCATGAACATAATACTGTGGATGTTAAACAATTTATCCGTCAAGTTTCTGGTTGTTATTCCGTTGGGGTCATTAACAACCTATATCGTTTATGAATCTGACCAAAAACGACCCTCAGTCATCATTCCAGGCGTATTTCCTGTATTGTGCAGTTTTATTTTCAACTCTTCCATTTGGAATTTAGACATAATAGAATAGAGCAAAACATAACCCATGATAAAGGATTGCTTTTTGAGATTAGGCATAAAATTTGCTGAGTCTATAGTTTCTAGCAGAGACTCCCAAATTTGAGTTTTTGAGACTTTTTCCTTTTGATTTGCCCTTTGCTGAATTTCATCTATCCAATCATCAAGGTAAAGGATCTCGACAGTTTCATCTAAAAGTTTTGCCCTTATCCAAGATGGAACAAAAATTTTACTCTCGACGTTTTCGATTAATAAATTAATTTCTTTTAGCGTTATCGGAGTGAAAATTACTCCGCGCTGGTAAGGAATATTCCTAACCTCTTCAGAGAAGATTTTTAAAACGTTACTTACTCCTAAGACCCTGATTGCTACCAAAACTTGCCGCACAAGTCATTGAATTTGAATTC
>CAYTFC010000078.1:0-12914 GCA_964436955.1 uncultured bacterium
ACTATATTGGAGCCCGCTTTTTCAACCGTGGCCCCGTCAACTGGGTGGGAGAATCTTTTTCAAATCCAGTAGCAGCTCATCAGCTGGGGAAACCTGTATATGATAACGCACTAACAGAACGCGGCTTCTCTCTTCAAAAAATAGCTCAAGGGTATAAATGAAAATAATATTAGGTTTGCTTGCACTTCTATCTTTGGGAAGTCTAAACGCGGATGAAATGATTACTTGGAATAAGTCTATCTTAAAACCCTACTGTAAGGAAGTAGCAAAAATACGAGACTGGAGGGTAGTGAGCCAGGGAGAGGGATATAGGGTTAATGAACATGGACAGCGGGTGCAAAAAATTCTTCTAGGATTTGCATGTTCACAACCATTGAGCATATGTGAGGCTAGATGCTTATTTGTAGATGAAGCCGAAAATATTATATTTCTCATAAATAAACACTCTAAACAAAAAGGGTTCTGTGCTTTAGAGCTGAGATTGAGTCTATCGTTATATGATACCAACAATACCTATGTATCGCCGGACCTAGCCTTCATGTTTATGTGGGATGGAAAAATATTCTATAACAAACGCAATGAAGAAACTGGCGAGTTAGAGACTTGTTGCGAGGAATCCTACGAAGATGCATTGCGAATCGTTCAAGAAGAGCAGGCTCATAAAGCGGCTGAAGGTACTGTCAAAAAGAAGAGAAAATATGCGAAAAATGGCTAGAAGTTTGTAATCACAGAAAAAAAAGAACCCGCGAATTTGAGTCTGTCAAGTTTTCTGTGTAAATTCCATCTAGGCTTGCACCTCGTAAGTGGCTACACGATCGCCATAAACTGCCAATAATGCGGTAATTACTTCTCTCCAATTCCAAAGGGCCGTTGTCCATTTCTTGGTAAGGTCTTTAATTGCCAAAAACAGCAATTTAGTTAAAGCTTCATCTGAAGGAAATACTGATCTATTTTTTGTTACCTTGCGAAACTGACGATGAAGCGCCTCCACGGCATTTGTGGTATAGATCATTCGTCTTAACGAATCTGGGAATAAAAAGAACAGTTTCAAGTTATCCCAATGAACTATCCAGGGTCTTACCGCCAAAGGATATCTTTCCTCCCAGCGTTCCTTTAAATACCCTAAAGCTGTTTTAGCTTCTACCTCAGATGATGTCTTGTAGATACATTTTAGGTCATTCATAAACTCTTTAGCATACTTGTGGGATACATATTTCATTGAATTACGTATTAAGTGAAGAATGCATAGCTGGATTTCTGCTTTAGGAAAAACCGTTTGAATAGCTTCAGGAAAGCCTTTGAGACCATCCACGCAAGCTATAAAAATATCCCTTACTCCTCGATTCTGAAGCTCTGCGCACACACTAAGCCAAAATCTAGAACTTTCACTTTCACCTATCCAGATACCCAACACTTCCTTGTGACCATCTAAACTTATACCTAAACAAGTATAAGCAGCTTTTGATAGCACTTTACCTTCTTCTCTAACTTTGTAGTGAATAGCATCCATGAAAACGATGGGATAGATCGCCTGCAATGGGCGCGACTGCCACTCCGTTACTTGATCAAGAACTTTTTGAGTAATGTTAGATACTGAAGTCGGAGAGATATTTGCGCCATATAGCTCCATGACGTGAGCTTGGATGTCTCGAGTAGTCATCCCTTTTGCATACATGGAAATAATTTGCTCATCGAAAGAGCTGATTTGTCGCTGCCCTTTCTTGACCAGTTTAGGTTCAAATTCTCCATCACGATCTCTAGGCGTATTGATTTCTAAAGGTCCGTAGGAACTTTGAACCATCTTCCGAGTCTTACCGTTCCGACGATTACTTGTATCTTTTTTTTGCCTTGAATGAGATTGATAACCAAGTTCTTCCTCGAGTTCTGCATCCAGAAGACGTTCCACCATGGGGCCTATAAGACGCTGCAACAAACCATTTTTACCCATAAGGTCTTCTATGGTTCGACACTTTTTTAGCTCTTCATCTAGATTAACACCGATTTGTTCTGACATAGTAATACTCTCTATGTAAATTTCTTTGATGACTGAGGTCTACAAACCTCAGTCATTTTGCATGGAAGAAGAGTCTCCTTCCAGTTGAATTTACACAAAATCTTTTACAGAACCACGCCACCGCACCGCTCGCGCACGTCGTTGACGAGATTGTTCGACACATCGAACACCTCAAGTAGATAAGTTGATAAGTGCGCTAAACATTATCATTTTTTAATCTTAATTCCACAGCCCCTCAATTGCCAAGCACTAAACAAAAACACTCCTTAAACGTTGTATGAACGGCGAAGTGGTACTAAATGTTCTGTTATACGTTGTAGCGCCACTTCGCCGAAGCGGATAAACAAACGTTCTATTTTATTCCGATGACATTGGGTTTACACCGTTTAACCACATTCGCGGCACGTTGTAGAGTAGCTTTGTTCCACCGGCCGATTGTTTGTCGAATCTGTAATCTAAAGATTAAGACTCGACAATATCTGTATTTGCCTGTGAATCTACATCTGTTTGTGTAGACTCTGCATCATTCTGTGTTAAATCCGCATCTGTTTGTGTAGACTCTGCATCAGGGATTTTTGAAATTGTTTCAAACTCGTAGCCAAATGCTTCAATATCCACTTTGTATATTTCTGCAATAATATTCTTTGTTTCTTCAGTATAATATTCGCTATAATGCCCATGGTCCGTACTGTTCCACTTGATTATTTCTATATTGTGTAAACCTATACCATTCAAGATATATTGGAAATCCTCTTCATAATTTTCAAAACGACCAATGAAATCAACATGCTCAAGGGGTACGGCAATAGTCTGAAGCATAAGATGTGGATCTACCATGCAACAACTTGTAAAACATAGCTCTATCCATTTAACAAAATATTCAAACCCTTTGCCATGACATTCTTTAAAAGGTGGATAGCAATAATTAATTACCTTATCGTGATAAACGGATACAATACGATCCCAAGGGTTTCGAACAAATCCAAACTTAAAATAATCTTCGTACTCATCAGCACGAAATGTCGAGTAGTATGGAAAAAGTCTTAAAAGTGTTAGATTGTTATTAATAAAAGTAAGTTCCATAGTTGAGGATCCTACTTTGGCATTTCCAAACCAAACAAATTTCTTCTCATGACATACGTGTGCAATTAAAGGGGCTGTAACCATGTTTGGGTGATGTGGGCTCCAACTTACAGCACAGTAGAGTTTAATCGGGTTTAGAATAAGTGCAGAAAGAGAAAATAGGCAAAGTAACATTGAACTAAATGGGAAGTTAAACATAATTTAAAAGACTCCATCATGTAGTTGAAGTTATAACTCGCGATCTCGTGTGAAAACAGTAGTTCCTCCCATGAGGGGAAGCGGAACAAACGGATGCGCGTGATATATATACATAAGCGACAGGGATCGCTGCAAGGATTCGTCCTTCCTTGCTATCTTCTAATTGCCGTATTCCTTGAGGGAGCGTGCGCGTTCTTCATCTGAAGGAGTACTCTCAAAAACCGTTTCATCCATTTTAAAAACTCTATTCTATCCAGTACTGTAGCGATTTCCTCTTGGTTTAATTCGGGCTCTACACCGGTGGCTACATTGAAAATGCTGTAAACAACATCTACAAAATTTTGTAAGTCCGATGTATAAGCGTCGTGATCCATCTATTTTTTCGTGGATGCCAATGCTGTCGACTTAAAGAAAATATTTACCACACCAATTCGGCAAAGTAGCGCTAAATGTTCTGTCTTGTCACGATGAGTAAAGCCTTGAAGCAGCTGCAGCAGGATGGTAATCTCATAAATAAAGAAACGCTCGAAAGGCTTAGCCCATATCGAACAGGACACATAAATCGCTTTGGAAATTATGAAATCAACCTCAGCCGAGCACCTGATCCATTAGAAGTTTACATGGAAAATCCTCATTTTTGACAATAAATTATTTTATGTGTGTATTTTACACGAATCCTTACTGTCTACCTTACTAGCCGAGCCTCCACTACCCGGATGTTTTTTCCATAATTCTTTATTGCGTGAACAAACGGTGCTGTCATGAACAAAAATATGCTGAAAATGATTGAGCAATCCCGAGTCGTCTTTTGATTCTTAAAAAAAAAGTTCTTTTTGATACTGAAAGGCTGTTTGATAGATGGCTTTGACTAACTCTGCGCTCTCTTTTTTATAGAAATATTGCGATAGAGCCTACGCGCTGATATTGATATTCGGATTGTCATTTGAAAGTGTATCGTTTAGATTTTCATAGCTTAGCTTGCGACCAGAGCCTATATGAGTGATAAGCATGTTTCGGCATTTTTAAGGTACTCTTTTCGATCGAACGAATCTTTATCAAAAATAAGCTGAGGTACCGCTTGAGCTTGCTCAGCTGCTAAAATCGCCATGTCAATAGTCGAACAAACAGTAAACAGAGTGACACTCATAACCCGCGAAGACACAGCCGTAAGCGGTTTCAGTCGTTAACTGCTGCAACGTTCTCAGAAAGATGTGTATATGGTCTAGTCTCAGTAGAAAGACACGGAACAAGGGAACAAGAAATATTAAGATCATTCTGTTTAAGCGCATCGCTTTTCTCCCTATGTCCTTATGCCATTGTTTTTTTAAGAAGGATTGTAGGAGGCTTATGTAAAAAAAGTCTAGATGATTTGATGAATACTGAGCGCATCAATATTTAGATTTTTCCAACAAATTGAATTCAGAAAAGTGGCGAAAAAGCGTATACTTCTGGATAAAATTTACCCATGGAACCCTATATGGCATATCAACAACTAGACATGGCATTTGAGCAACCAATTGAACAGATGGGTCTCCAGGAGTTGCAAAGCTATGTAGAGTGGTTTGGAGAAGTTTTTTCTGCGCGAATGGAAATAATTACTGCCGAGGTTCAATCCACGTTAGGTTACGAAACATGGAAGTCAGACTTCACTCCAGCATCACTGGATAGCTTGGGGCAGTGGTTCTATGATCGCATAAATAGCTTACCTTTACGTTACAAGTCTGTCGAAGAAATCCACAGCGCAGTGCAAAGCTGGCTCGCTACCAATGTTATCCCAGATGTGCATGGCGTTACTTCGGAGGAGGTCTTTGAAGAATTTCAAACTTGGACCACGCAAGAGCTTGGAACAGACACGGAACCTGAACGAGTTGCAGAAGTTTCCATAGCATGGTTCCATAAGAACATCTCGCCTCAAGAGGGATACGAGCAAACAGAGGCTATGCAGGCGTTTGAGAACGAATGGATCATGATGACTCATGGCCAAATATTAGACCCCATTTGTCTCTCGATCTTTTCAGATATAGGAATGTACTTTAGCGAAGTGTTTGCACGTTACCTTAAAGAGAACTATCCAAAGGTGCGATGGCATTTCGCCGTTGGCAGTTTAGACTATAGACACTACCACACGCATACGCATGTCATTGAAACAAATGAGCTGATGGTGAACTTTAACCCTATTGCCGCTGTGACGGATATTGGCTTTGGCATACGCGAGGGACATAAACAAGCCAATGCTCTGATGGACCTCTTTACCTTCTGGAGTGACTGCATCGCTATTTTCAAACGACAAATGCCTATCTTGGCAGAGCTTGCTGATGCAGGCATACATCTCAAGTCCATTTGGGACTTTAGGTATGAAGAGGACCCCAAGTTACGCGCTCTCTTTTCTACCGCGGTACCAATCCTTTGTAAGCATTTAAAAGACGAGCATGACCCATATGTCCTAGAAGCCATTACAGGCGCTTTGCTTGAGGACGAATTGACCAGTGACGTCAGCCCTCTAGTTGCCATGGAAGTGCTGGAAGCCCGTGCCGATACCTTAGAGCCATCGCTTCGCCGCTTCCTTGTCATGCTAGCTTTGCAAGGGGATGAAACCCTCCAAGACAAGGCCACCAAGTACTTATAAATGGCTGATTGGACAAAGGCCACCTGTAAAGTCAATGGGATGGACCTGCATTACCTTCGAACCGGCGGCAATAAACCTCCGGTTGTTCTGCTGCATGGGCTGATGTTAAGTGGAGCATGCTGGAAACCTCTTGCGCGGGTGTTGGAGAAGGATTACGACGTAATCATGCCGGATGCGAGGGGCCACGGGAACTCCATTGCCTCCGAGCATGGCTATCGCTACGACAACCTCGCTGCCGACGTCATAGGCCTTATCGATGCACTCGAGCTCGCTAACCCCGTCTTGCTTGGCCATTCCATGGGAGGCATGACAGCCAGTGTAGTCGCCAGTTTGAATCCCAAAAGACTGCGAGGGCTTATCTTGGCCGATCCAACCTTTTTGAACCCGCAACGTCAGCGTGAAGTGTGCGAAAGCGATGTGGCGGAACAGCATCGCCGAGTTATCAGCCGGCCAAAGGAAGAACTTGTGGCGGAGATGCAGGGCCGAAGCAATCGCCGCTCAAACGAAGTCATTGAACTATTCGTGCAGGCACGATTTCAAACGAGCATGCATGCCTTCGACATCCTGACCCCGCCGAACCCCGACTACAAGCAACTGATCAATACTCTAAAAGTACCAACGTTGCTCATCATTGGTGATGTTGGAGCAGTAGTCACTCCCGAAATGGCCACAGAACTCTCCATTCTCAATCATCACTTAGAAGTCATACAGATCGAAGGAGCAGGCCATAGCGTTCCCTATGACCAGCCCGACCGCTTTTCGGTCGCCGTCCAAACTTTTTTGCGCTCATTGAGCGCTTACTTTTAAGCAATCCTAAGGCGAATTATGCCACGCGCGGCCTGAAATGGTGAATTTGGACCGCGCGTGGTATAGGTCATGGTCTCTCTTCATGAATATCTTACCCTTAATTGCATATTGTACAAATTGGCATATACGCCATTTAATTCGAGCAGTTCCTTATGGGTTCCGGGTTCTTTGATTCCGTTATCGGTTAAAACTAAAATTCTCTTTGCATTGCGTATGGTTGAGAGCCGGTGGGCGATGACAATTGTGGTGCGAGTCTCAATTAATTTTTCTAGAGCGTCTTGAACGGCTTTCTCACTATCATTATCCAGTGAGCTAGTTGCTTCAAGATTGCCATAGCGAATGTTATCTAGAACTGTTCCCGCAAATAGATAAATATCCTGCTGGACAAGTCCTCTATACTTTCTTAGTGACGCCAACTGAAGGTTTTGATGCTCTTGCCATCGATGAATATTTCCCCATCTGTTTAGCCTCAGGTCTTGAGATTGAGCCATCCGTACCAAATACTCCAACAAACCCAAGTAAATATTTTATCATGTCAGCCAACGCCATTTTTTATCAAAACTCCATGATTAATTCACCCTGCCGCAGCCGGGACCGCTAAGTGTACTCATACCACCTGTTCGAGGAACAACCTCTATTTGGGTGCCTATGCGCTCCTTGAGCGCGGGCACGTGTGAGATGACTCCTATAAGCTTACCTTCCTGCTGAAGGCCTGCAAGAGTCTCTAAAGCCGTGCTTAAAGCTTCATCATCTAATGTTCCGAACCCTTCATCCAAAAACAGCGAGTCCACCCGCACATTTCTACTGGACATATGCGATAAACCAAGTGCCAATGACAGGCTAACAATAAACCCCTCACCGCCTGACAAATTCTTAGTGGGGCGACAGGTTCCATATTGGCGGTTATCAATGACATTGATCTCAAGAGGTTGTTGGGCATCTCTGGTCAAATAGTAGCGGTCGGAAATTTTCTGCAAATGGCGGTTGGCATGTTTTATCATCATTTCAAATGTCAGGCCCTGAACAAAATTACGGTATTTTTTACCATCAGAAGAACCAATGAGCTGATTCAACATCTCCCAGCGCTTACATTCTCTCTCTTGTGCCTCAATATTCTCTAGTTGACAGCGCTGCGTTATTCGTAAATTCTCATTATTTTGAAGTATGGCCTGATGACTACCGATGTCTTTTTGAAGGTTCTCTAGGCTATTTTTAAGGCTATCAAGCTCGCTAATAAGTTGCTCATAAGGTTCGTTGGTGATTTCCTTCTCAAGCTCCGCCTTTAATTGCTTGACAGTCTCCTCGTGGAGGACTCTTAAGTTGTTATAGTCTGCCTCTAGCTTCTCCGCTTGTTGCTTTAGGCTTTTGTGCTCATTTTCGGGTAGACGAGCCGCTAGGAAACCTTCTTCATCGCAAAAACTAAAATGATGGAGTCCCTTCGAAAAAGCCTCTTCCGCTTGTTGCAGCAATACGCGGCGATCACTCATACTGCTGTCAGCTTGTTCAAGTTTGCTGTTAAGGTTTTTGTAGGCTTCGCGTGCGGTATCGTCTTTTTGACGCAGGGTCTCAACTTGTTTCTCCGCTGCGCTTACGCTAGCACGTAGCATGGATTCTTCTTCGTTAGGATTTCTAATATCAAAAAGCAGTTTTCTTTCGGTCTGTAAACTATCTAATTCGCTATTTAATTTGTTTAAAACTTCTTGGTGTTCCTTTAGATCTTCTTCGGCTTGACTCAGGTCAACGGTCATCCTGCCGATGCTTGCATCTAAAAGACCGATTTCCTGACTGATAGTATCGAACTCCTTGGTCCGGACCTTCCATAGGTCACGCCGCTTCAAAAGATCTGTGAGAGTTCTTTCGATTGCATTCTCTGGTAGACTCTGGTAGCCGTAAGGTAAAACAGCCTGAAGTGCTGTGTCCTGCGCAATTTTGAGACGATGGGCCAACTCACAAAGCTCTTTTTGAATTCGTAAGACGTCACCCTCAGCGGATTTCTTCCCATGATTTGTTGAATTAAGCTCCAGATCAGTCTGGTGAGCGACTGCTTTGGCTTTGTCCAACTCGTCCCGTATGATAGAAATTTCTGCTTCAAGATCTTGAATTGACAGAATAGCCTTCTCAGAGTTTGCTAATAACAGTTGTTGGTCCAGTAGCATCCTGTTTAAAACAGCCGGAAGTTGGTTCTTAGATGCATCTACGGATAATGTCCTTAGAAGACTATTGAGTTTAGCTTGTTCTGCATCCATGGCACTTATGAGGAGCTTTTGCTTGGCTGCTTTGTCCGACAGTTCCTTGATTTTACCGGCCAGTTCTATTTTCATTTCAGATAGGCGATCATTTTCTCGTTTATAGCTATCCCGAATGTGTTTAAGACTAGCTTCGGTTTTGTGGGATGGTCCAGGAAGATTACCTTGGGCAAATGGATGCTCTTGAGCCCCACAGAGTGGACAAGGATGGCCATCTTGCAGCTGATGTCTTGCTTCCTCGAGGGTTTCGATTTTTCTTATGAAGGAGAGCTTATCCTCAAGTAATTCTCTTTCTTGTTCAATAGTTGCGCACTTTTCGAATTGATGCTGCTCTTGCTCCGACAGCAGGTCAATCTTCTCTTGCAATTCCTTATTGGCCTGATCGATTTCACTGATGGAGATCAGTGATTGTTCGCACGAAGTAGACAGTTTGAGAGCGTCTTGTAAATGCGTGTGCTGATGACGGAGTTGCTCATGGCTTTTACGCCATTCTGCACTCGATTTTCCAGCCAAGAGGGCTTCCAACTGTTGTCTTCGAAGATCATACTTAGCTTGTGCGACTGCAAGTATGGTCTTTTCCTTATTCAACTGATTTTGACATGTGATCTGCAGCTGTTGCGCTTTTTTCACTTCATCTTCAGCCGATTTCAATTCGTCTGCTTTAGTACCATATATCTTAGTTAAGTCAGAAAGCGCCTTAAACAGACCTTGAATACCGGTGAGATTTTCAACAAGTTCCCTATCGACCTTGGTTTCATCGAGAACCGTTCCCAAAGTCTTGTAAGCCGTTTGTTTGTTCAGATGTAACTGAATGTATTCGGCCATCTCGGTCCGAAATTTTTCAGCGGTCCTTTGCTTGGTGGAAAAGGCAGTCAAGACGTTCTTTTGCACTTCCAGCTTGTTCTGTATCAGGATGTCCAGTTCTCTTACTTTTTGGATGGTAATCAGCCCGATTTCCTGCGCTTTCTTTGTCTCTTGATAGCGTTGTCCCGCTTGCGCAAGTTCCTTATTGGCCTGCTGAAAATTATTTTCGGCTAAGGGGAGTTGCTCGCGAATGGTGTTGCATGTTTTTTGATCTGATTCCTGTGCTCGACGCAACTCGTTGAAGCTCGCATACTCTCCTGCTAATTTCACAGCCTCGTCTGCACGCTTTATCCTCTCTAAATACGGTTGAAAATCACGCTTTCGAGGAATTAATTCGGCTTCCTGTTCAGCAAGTTCGGTTAGCTTTTTTTCGAGTTGTTTGACCCCCTCTAACCATGTGAGAGCAGTTCGCTTGTGTTCGATATGCTGTTTTTGTTGTTCAGCTTCCACAATCTTGATTGCGCATGAGGCTTTTAGCTCTTCTTCCACTTCAACATCTAATAATTGCATTCCCTTAAGCTCTGCCTGGAGCTCTTTAAGCTTCTTAGTTTCAAGCCCACAACGCTCGTGGATGCGAATAGAAATTTTGCTGTAGTGTTCTGTGCCGGTAATTTGCTCTAGGATGGGAGCTCGACTATTCGCATCTGCTTGAAGAAAGGCTGAAAATTCACCTTGGGCGAGAAGCATTGAACGAGTAAAACGTTCAAAATTCATGCCTGTAACCCTTTCAATTTGCTCCGCAACCTTTCGAGTTTTGGTCTCAATTGGCTGATTCGAAACAGCATCTACAATCTGATGCTGAGGGTGCTGTAAATCCCCGTCAAGTTTGCCATGCGCTCGGCGTTGGCTCCATTGGCAGCGATATTGTCCAACTTGAGTTTCAAAGACAACCTCGGCAAAGCACTCACCCGTGTGTTTTGACATGATTTCATTCTCGCCCTTCGTGATCTTCCCAAGGCGAGGAGTTTGACCATAAAGAGCAAGGCAAATGGCATCCAGAATCGTTGTTTTGCCTGCGCCAGTAGGCCCTGTGATGGCAAAGATACCGTTAGATGTAAAGTCAGGATGTGTTAGGTCGACAGACCATTCGCCAACAAGAGAGTTCAGATTTTTAAAGGCAATTCGTAGTATTCGCATGTATTATTTCCTATTCAGCCTTGGAATCATCTTCAAGAATAGAGAGAAGGGCCTCGTTGTAAGCTCGTGTCAATTCGGGCCACTGGTCCAGTGGAATACTATAAGCTTGCAGGCAGCGTCCAAATACATCCTGCTCGGTTAGATCATCTAGAGTTTCGCTATCGCAAATGGGCTCCAACGCAGTACCAACCTTTCGAAAGCCCTTAGTATTTAATATTTCCAATTGAGTACCCCTGCACGCATCCTCAAGCCGCTTGCTAAGATCCGCAATAAATTCGTCGCCCTCATAAATAACCTCTAACCACATGCTGTGGTTTTCAGCGGATAGCTCGGATATCCGTGCCGCTATTTCATCCCAAGAACCTTTAATTTGAGCCAGATGTTGGAAAACGGGGACCTTGACTTCAGTTACAGACGGTTCTTTTGCTTTGAATTCAATAAGACATACATTCTTTTCTTGTTTAGCCTCTCCAAAACCCATGGGGATAGGGGAGCCACAATAGCGTATCACTTCTGAACCATTAACTTTTTGAGGAATGTGCAGATGGCCTAACGCCAGATAGTCGATGCATGCTGGAAAGATCGCCGAGGTCACTACAGCTAGAGAGCCAACATAAAGACCACGAACACCATCGCCGTCGATCGTTTTTCCGCCAGCAGTGAAGAGATGACCCATCGCAATGATAGGGATGTCAGCCGCTAGTTCGCTACGCATGTTCTCAGCCACTTTACACACTTCGGAATAGTGACGCCGAATCCCATCGATCAGCTTGCGTTCTTTGTCCTCAATGCTTTCACCCGGTTCGGAAATTCGAATATCGCCATCTCTAAGATAAGGGACGGCACATACAATGAGCTCAGGAGCACCATTTTGATCTTTTAGTAGAATAACTTCATCCTCATAACGCCGAGTCGTAGCGCCGACCACGTGAACATCAAGAGAGTGCAATAGCTCCTTTGGCGCGTTCAAAAAGGACGGAGAGTCATGGTTTCCTGCAGTGATAATCACGTGGCGACAAGGAGAGTTGGCAACACGACATAGGAATCGATAGTAAAGTTGTTGTGCTCGGTTACTTGGAGTACAAGTGTCAAAAACATCGCCGGCTACAAGCAGAACGTCGACCTCTTGTTCACATATGGACTCTGACAACCATGACAGAAACGCTTCAAATTCATCGTAGCGCTTCTGACCGAAGAGAGTTTTACCAATATGCCAATCGGCCGTGTGGAGAACTTTCATTTATATTCCTTGATAAGGCCTGTCGAATAGAAAGTTACGATAAATTTTTGAAACGAATTCAGAGCTGTATGCACTTTCTACCTAATGCTGAGGGGGATATGCTATGAAAGTGGCGCGTTTATAGCAAGGTTCAAGAAGGTTCTTGGGGGTGGGTACTAGACGATAAACTTGGGGTTTCGATCGTGATAGAGTAGAAATTTGTGCTTACCATACCCGGAACGTAACGACGTTAGCAACCCTAGCAGTTCGCTTTACCCCCTCAAAAGGACTCATCAATAGGTAACTAGCGTTCCCACAATGGCGAGAGCATCAAGAATTTGCTTAAAATCTTCTCTGATTTCACAATATCCCTTGAAGTCAAAGATTAAGCAACGGTTTTTCTGTAAAATTTGAGATCTTTTCTTCCTAAGACCCTGATTGCTACCAAAACTTCATCTAGCGCTCATAGCGATATATCAGATGCAGCAGTGTGCCTCGACGGCAAGAGTGATCTCTTGCCGAGAGGTACAATGTTGCAGATGATGCATCGCTATGAGCGCTAGATGAGTAAGCCCCTCCATAAAAAAGAAGCACTGTAAGCGACAATAAGGCAAAGGACCTTCACCATAAAACCGCTCTCAGTTCGGCTCTTGATGTAGCGAGGAAAGAGACTTGTTATACTACTAAACGCCGTTTCAACGATTTGTCGCTTGCTGCTAA
>CAYTFC010000079.1:0-12867 GCA_964436955.1 uncultured bacterium
ACAAGACAACTATTTTCTTTAAGTTGACAGCATTGGGTAGCAATCAGGGTCTAAGCGAAAGTCGCCTAAATAAGGCGTCTGCATTCAATAGAACTCTCTGTTTGGCAAGCTATCTTTCACGCGATTAACCGGCTTTTCACCGAGACTAATGACTCGCACGAATATTTAGTCGACAGCATGCCAGTGGAGGTTTGCATGAATGTAAGAAGCTATCGCTGCAAATTGCTTACAGGTAAGGAATTCATAGGTTTCTGCAAAGCTTAAAAGAAGTTCTACTACGGCCTTAAAATCCATATGATAACAACCACGACTTAGGATGTTATTGAGATGGTACTAGTAATTTCAAAATAAATTCTGTATGAGAGAGAAATATCTTGGCAGCCCAGAGATAGGACGGTTACATGTTTAAAAATCAGTCGATCAGGTTCCAATTTATTTTTTCGATATGTGTTGTAACCACCTTTTTAATGCTAGTTGCTGGCTTAGGTCTGCGCAGCGCCTACCAAACCCAAGCTTCCTTGGACCACTTTTACAGCGATCTCTTCCGCTCTATGAGCAAGCTGCAAGCTATTCAAGATATCTATGATGGCATCATCCGCACCTCTATTTATCGATTGCTAACCAAAACTGCTGATGGTTCCGACGTCGCTGACGTTGTTGACGAAGCTGTCGCGGCCGCTCAAGTCCACTGGAAAAGCTATTCTGACATTGAACGTGCCCGCGATGGTGGAAGTCGTCACCTTCTAAATAACGAATACTCTAATGCGATGGATGCTGTAAACGTGGCATGGCTCACGTTGAAGGGTATCATTAATAACAAAGAGAAAGAGCGTATTCAGCCTTACATCATCGAAGACTTCTACCCCAAGATTGACGCTCTTAATAGACGATTTTCTGGTCTTATGAACCGCTGGATGGATCAGCTAGATAACGATCGACAGGTTGCACAAGATGAGGCGTATGCTACTCGCAAAGGTTTAGCTATAGCGGCGCTTTTGGGCATCATTACGGCTGCGCTTTTGGCTGTGGCGTCAGTGCATAAAGTGTCTCGTGCCATCAACGGTATCGTAGATCAGATCGAAAAGATCCACGCTGAACATGCTGACTTTACAAAACGCATTCTGATCTCGGGTAACGATGAAACCAAACAGATCTCTCAGCGCTTCAATTACTTCATGGATACGCTACTTGGGGCATTGAGGCGTGTGAAGATTTCAGGTCTCTCGGTTGTGACGGCCATGCCGGAAATCACCAGCTGCTCAAAGGAAATGGCTCGTCGCATCCACGACTTTAGCAATTTTACAACTGAAGTTGGGGCCACAGCAAATGAAATCTCGGCGACGTCGCAAGAGCTCGTTAAGCTAATGACTGATGTTTCCGACACGGCCACGAAAACTGCTGAGCTTGCTACATCCGGCCAAAGTGAACTAGGTCGCCTGGAAAGCACGATGTCTCAGATGGAAGAGGCTTCTCGTCAAATTTCCAAGCGTCTAGCTGTTATTAGTGAAAAGGCTGCCAACATTACGACGGTAGTGACCACCATTAACAAGTTTGCGGACCAAACCAACTTACTCTCTCTTAATGCATCTATCGAGGCTGAAAAAGCTGGCGAATATGGGCTAGGGTTCGCTGTTGTTGCTCGAGAGATTCGACGTTTGGCGGACCAAGTGGCACTGGCGACCTTAGACATTGAGCAGATGGTAAAAGAAATGAAATCGGCCGTGGCATCTGGCGTGATGGAAATGGATAAATTCACCGATGAAGTGCGGCATGATGTTCGAGATGTGCGAAATATCGGTACTCAGTTAGCCCAAATTATTGAGCACGTACAAACCTTACTTCCCTGTTTCGAGTCGGTTCACGGAGCGGTTCAAGCTCAAGCGGATGGCGCGCGGCAGATCAGTGACTCCATGGTTCAACTTAGCGAAGCTGTCGATGAGGCATCTGCTACGTTGCGCACCAACAGTGGAACTGTAGGACAGCTGACGCAAGCTTCCATGGATCTTCAAAAAGAAATTTCGGGCTTTAGAGTTGACCTTGCGTAGGAGCGCTGTCTATGTTGATGCTACTCTTTTTTGTGGGAGACGAGCGCTACGCATGTATTTGTGATCCCATTGTAGAGATCATTCCGCAAGTTCCATTACGGAAGATTACCCAAGCGCCGGACTATATGCCGGGTCTTTTAAACTATGGCGGCATGCCGGTACCTGTTGTGGACTTTACGCATTTGTTGGTAGGCAGGCCTAGCGTTCCTTATTTGAGTACTCGTGTAATTTTGTTTAGACGAGAACAGGACGGTGGGCATCAAGAGACGCTGGGGGTATTGGCGGAACGTGTCACGGATACCATCGATCGGGAACCTTCTGAATTCGTGAATTCTGGATTTAATCTCAGAGAGTCGCGTTTCATCGGCGGAGTTGTGAATGATCCACAAGGCTTGATCTATCATGTTCTTGTGAATGAACTTTTTGATACGGTCCACAAAGTGTTGAGTCCTAAATAGGAAGAAGATGGATCCCATCACATTAGAAATAGCTAAGTTCATAGAGCAGCGCACGGGCATTAAGCCAGATGCGGTAGGGAATAGTTCCTGGAATCGCGCGATCCGTCGCCGTATGGAGATCACGGAATTGGATAGCCTACGGGCTTACCAGTTGCGTTTGATGAGTCTTCCCGTAGAGTTACAGGAACTAGTAGAGTTGATTATTGTTCCCGAAACATGGTTCTTTCGAGATCGTGCATCACTCGATTTCCTTGCTACGTATATCAAAGCCAAAGGAGATATGGGGCACGCGAAGCCCTGGCGTATTCTAAGTTTAGCCTGCGCCACCGGTGAAGAAGTGTATAGCATTGCTATGGCGCTTTTAGATGTGAATCTCCCTGCAACTGCCTTCCAAATTGAGGGAGTGGACATTAGTAAGAAAGCTCTAGAGGTGGCTCGAAAAGGGATTTATGGATCTAATTCTTTTCGTAATAAAGCCACACTTATGCACAAAGGGCACTTCGACAAGGTGGGTAATGACTACTCTGTGCACGGGCATTTAAAGCAGTGTGTGAAGTTTCTGCACGCGAACATAATGAGCCCGCATTTTGTTTATGCAAGACGTAAGTATGATATCATTTTTTGTCGTAACGTCTTGATCTATTTCAACACACCGTCTCAAAACCAGGTATTTGATCTTTGTGAGCAAATGCTTGCAGAAGCTGGCGTGTTAGTCCTTGGTCCTACTGAGAGCGAGTTGGCAAGGTTGGCAGGGTTCGAAGGCATTGGCCCCCGCAATGCGTGTGCGTTTCATCGTCGGTCTAAAACCTCTATCTCACCGCGCAAGGCTTTTCAGGAATTGGCTGCCGCGAACAGACAGATGGAAATCACTGCCGCGAAGGCAACATTGGCCCAAAAAGATTTTCTAGAGAAAGCGTCGCATAATGCTAACGAGGGTAAAATTCAGGAATCCATAGAGCTATGTAAAAGATACCTCGAACAATATGACGGGGATGCGGAAATCTATCACTTGCTGGGAACTCTGCATATCGCCGCCAAGAACGATGAACTGGCAGCCTATTACTTAGAAAAGGCTCTTTATTTGGATCCCAACCATTATGATGTATTGGTCAGTCTAGCATTAATTACAGAAAGAAACGGCAAAGCCGAGCAAGCGGAATTGCTATGGCGACGGGCACGAAAGCAGTTTGCAATGGCTGAGAGAAGTGAAAGTGAGGACCAACCATGACCGATGATGGTTCGAAAGGGCCTATCACGCATGAGTCCTCCGCGGATCGTTTGTTACGACGTCGCGCCTCGCCAGAGTACCTAACGGAATGGGAAACGTTCATCGGTAAACCCAAGGAAACGCCTTCTACAGCACATATCTGTGGGACCGTGATCTTTAGGATTGCGCATGACTACTTGGCCATTTCTACCGCAGTTGTAGGCCAGGTAACAGATTTAAAGCCTGTTCACCGTATTCCGCATCAACGTGGTAAGACGGTTCAAGGAGTTGTTAATATTAATGGTCAGCTCCGCCTCTTTGTTTCGATGATACAACTTCTGGAAATTGGGTCTGACCAGTCTCTTTTTGAATCAGCCCAAAAGCGCTCCATGATGGTTGTAGAGCGTGAAGCAGAGGTCTGGGCATTTGCGGTTACTGAAGTTTGCGGTATTCATTATTGCGACCTGCGGGATTTGCATAATGTTCCTGTGAATGTTGCCAAATCCACAGCCAATTATCTTAAAGGAGTCTTTTACTGGAACGACCATAGCGTTGGTCTTCTCGACGATGAATTGCTCTTCTTTAGTCTGAGGAAATGCCTAATATGACGGGAACGCACAATCCATCAGATGTGACAATGACCTCTCTCTTTCGTAAAGAGTTAACGAACTACCTGGCAACTCTCGATCGTTGGCTTTTAGAAGCAGCAAAAAATCCAGAGCGTACTGAAATCATTGTTAGCCTGGCAGACGCAGCGCGTAGTATTCGCGGCGCAGCAAAGCTACTGCAAGTGCGTCCTGTGGCCGAGCTGGCTGGTGATATGGAGGATTTGCTGCGCGACCTCCAAAAAGAGCAGCATGCTCTTAGGTCTGAGCAAATTAATGCCTTAAAAAGTGCCGTGGAGGCCCTAAGGCAAGTTTTAGGTACAGAAGATCAATATTTGACGGTTCCCGAAAAGTGGAGTGCTGAGCGCCTACAGCATGTTTTAGACGCACATATAGCCTTGCGTTCTGGTAAACCGCAACTGCCGGGAGCTACACCACCTGTATTGCCATCGATTGCAACTGCTACTGCCAAAACGCCCTCCCCAGCGGCTATTGCTGCCCGCCAACAACCACAGGCTTTAAAACTGGATGAACCGGCCTCTGATCAGCAGCTTATTGGGTTGTTTTTTATCGAATTAGAAGCACAGACAGGAATTCTTACTGATGGGTTATTGGCGCTAGAAGCCAACTCGCACGACTCAGAAGCTACACAATCTTTGATGCGGGCGGCTCACTCCATCAAGGGCGCCGCGCGTGTTTTGGGGCTTGAGGATATCATTCATTTGGCGCATGCGCTGGAGGATGCTTTTCAACGCATTCAGCGTCAAGAACTCTCAGTCGACTCCGGGGCCATAGATCTGCTTTTTTCTGCCGTAGACGTGTTAGGAGAGCTAAGTAAATCAGGTCCATCTGAGCTGGATATAGCGATTGCCGCGCAAAAGCAGAATATCCATAGTCTCGTACAACAATTAGAGGGCGCGGGTCATGACACCGTGGTTCAAGTTGCGAAGGTGAAGAAAGCACCTCCTTCGGTCGCCGTCAAGTCTCCGCCAGAACCTATCCAAGAAGTGATACCTTCACAAAAGACTGCTGCTGGCACAGCAAGACGCCTGAATGAAGCGCGAGCCGCCAATCGTCTGGCGCGTAAGGATCGTGTCGTTCGTGTGACGGCTGATTACCTTACTCGTCTTATGGGACTAGCAGGAGAGCTTCTTGTCGAATCGCGATGGTTACAGCCTTTTTCTGATGCTCTGCTGCACCTTAAAAAAGACCAATATGAACTATCCGCGATTGTAGATGTGTTGCGCGCAACCATTAATGAAAAGGTTCTTGGTGAAGAGGGGGAGCAACACCTATTAGATTTGCAATATAAGACGCATGCGTGCCGCGAAATCCTTGCTAGGCACTTGGAAGATTTGGAGCTGTTTATTCGTCGTCATACGACGCTTTCGGATCGTTTGTATCGCCAAGTGATCACCAGTCGTATGTGTCCATTTGGAGATGGCGTAGAAGCCTTTCCGCGTATGGTGCGCGATTTAGCAAAGCAGTTGGGTAAGCGGGTTACCTTAGAGATTGTAGGACGATCCACCTCGATAGACCGTGATATTTTGGATAAGCTTAAAGCTCCTTTGAACCATTTGCTACGTAACGCCGTCGATCATGGCATTGAAACACCAGAGGAGCGCATCGCCAAGGGTAAAGATCCCGAAGGACACATTCGCTTGGAAGCACGTCATCGAGCCGGAATTCTTAGTATTACCGTGTCTGATGATGGGCGGGGTATTGACCTGGATGAAATCCGTGGAAAAGTCCTTAATTTGAAGCTTGTAGATGTCAATATGGCACACAACCTGACAGAAGCAGAGATACTTGATTTTCTATTTCTACCAGGCTTCACAACTTCGCGTGAAATCACCGAAATATCTGGTAGAGGCGTCGGGCTGAACGTTGTTCAAAATATGGTTCACGAGGTTAGCGGTCAAGTGCGGGTTGGTGGTAAGAAGGATCAAGGGGCTATTTTTAGCCTACAATTGCCCCTAACATTATCCGTATTGCGGGCACTCCTGGTGGACATTGCTAACGAACCCTATGCCTTTCCCTTGGCGCGCGTGGAACGCGCAATGGTCATCGACCGCTCTCGCGTTAAGATGGTGGAGGGACGGGAATACTATAACTCTGATGGTCAGAACATTGGACTAATTCCAGGCAACCTTGTATTGGAACTTCCAGAATCGCGTCACAGCTCACCAGATCTTTCCATCGTCGTATTGAGTGATGGGTTTAATAGCTATGGGGTGGTTGTGGATAATTTGTTAGGCGAAAAGGAACTCGTCGTACAGGAACTTGATCCGCGGCTTGGTAAAGTTTCTGACATCGCTGCTGGTGCATTCATGGAGGATGGAAGTCCTATCCTTATTATCGATGTTGAAGATATGGTGAGGTCTATCGATAAAGTTCTCTCTATCGGCAGTGTCTCTCACTTGGGCGAAATGGCGGAAGAGCTGCCTAAGGCCCGACGTAAACGCGTCCTAGTAGTAGATGATTCCATCACCGTACGTGAAGTGGAATGCCGCATACTTGAAAATTATGGATTTGAAGTGGATGTCGCCGTCAATGGCGTCGATGGATGGAATACAGTACGTATTGGCGACTACGACCTTGTCGTTACCGACGTTGATATGCCACGTATGAGTGGTATTGAACTTGTAAAAGCAATTAAAAATGACCCTCGTTTACATGGCCTTCCCGTCATGATCGTCTCTTACAAGGAGCGAAGTGATGACCGAATGTTGGGCATGGAAGCTGGAGCCAACTACTATCTAGCCAAGAGCAGTTTCCACGATGACCGTTTTCTCGAAGCAGTTCGAGACCTAGTGGGTGAACCCGCGCCAACTGCATAGGAGTATTCGCGTGCGTATAGCTATCGTAAATGACATCGTTATGGCGGCTGAAGTACTGAAGCGCCTGATACTATCCGTGCCAGGATATGAAGTGGCGTGGGTAGCATATGAAGGGCATGAGGCTATTCAGCGCTGCCTGGTAGACACACCCGACCTAATCCTCATGGATTTGGTCATGCCGGTCATGTCAGGAGCTGAAGTCACTAAACAGATTATGAGTCGCTGTCCTTGCGCCATATTGCTTGTCACCGCAAGTGTTACAGGCAATATTAGCCTTGTTTTTGATGCAATGGGTCATGGGGCCCTTGATGTAACAGCCCTTCCCGTTGTTGGAAACGATCTTGATGGAGCAGGCGCTCAACAACTCCTAGATAAAATTCGTATGATGCATCGCCTCATTGGCAAAGATAACCGAACTAGTGCGACCCCACAACCCGTGACCCCGCCCATCGCAGCTTCGGAAGGAGTTCCCCCCATGATCGTCTTGGGAGCCTCTACTGGGGGGCCGCTAGCACTAAGTTCCATTCTTGCCAAACTACCTGAAGAGTTTCCAGCAGCTATTGCGATTGTGCAGCACGTCGATGGTCCCTTTGTTGAAAATTTGGTAAACTGGCTATCCGATCAATCGGCTTTGCCAGTAAAAATAGCCAGAGAAGGCGCCATACCCCGCGCAGGAGTGGTGTTGGTAGCTGGCACATCCGAGCACATGATACTCACTAAAAACTTGCAAATACACTACACAATGCATCCCAAGTCCACACCTTATCGCCCCTCGGTCGACGTTTTTTTCGATAGTGTGGCCCGACATTGGCCGCAAAAAGGCGTTGGCGTGCTTCTTACAGGCATGGGGAAGGACGGAGCAATGGGCATGAAAGCCCTCAGGGACGTTGGATGGCAGACGATTGCTCAAGACAAAGAGAGCTGCGTGGTCTATGGAATGCCCAAAGCAGCTGTGGAGTGCCAGGCTGCCATGCAGGTGCTTCCGCTTGACGAAATTGGACCTGCGTTGGTTAAACTTGTGAAGACTGAAACTGCAGGGAGGTCGTCATGATCGAAACCCCGCAGCTTGAAGCATCCTTACCACAGGCCTTGGAAACACGTAGCGTTGCACAGCCTATTAAAGTGTTACTGGTCGACGATCAACTTGTTGTCAGCGAGCGCGTGCGTTCTATGCTGGCTGATGCTCCTGATGTCCATTTTTTCTACTGTCAAGAACCGCTAAAAGCCATCCAAATGGCTGAGGAAGTGCGTCCTACTGTGATTCTTCAAGATCTCGTAATGCCGGAAATTGATGGACTCCTTCTCGTACGTTATTTTCGGGCCAATCCTCACACGCGAGATGTTCCCATGATTGTGCTCTCAGCACAAGAAGAGCCGAAGATAAAAGCAGAAGCCTTTTCATTAGGTGCTAACGATTACATGGTTAAGCTACCGGATAAAGTCGAGCTACTTGCTCGCATTCGGTACCACTCTCAGAGTTATATCAGACTATTGGAGAGAAATGAAGCCTATGCGCGTCTAGAGCAAAGTCAAGTCGTACTCAAACGTGAGCTGGCCGATGCCGCTGAATATGTGCGTTCTCTGCTACCCCCTCCTATTAATGACAAAGATCTTACTGCCGAGTGGCAGTTTATTCCTTCGGCTTTATTAGGAGGAGATTCATTTGGCTATCACTGGCTAGACAAGGACCATTTTGCCATTTACCTGCTGGATGTGTGTGGGCATGGGGTGGGCGCAGCGCTTCTTTCGATTTCCGTAACTAATCTGTTGCGCGCCCAGAGCCTTCCGAACACGGACTTTCTTCAACCACATCTCGTTTTGCAATCGCTTAACGACACCTTTCAGATGGAAGAGCATCGCAATATGTTTTTCACAATGTGGTATGGCGTGTATGACAAATCCACGCGCCAATTAATCTATGCCAGTGGAGGGCATCCTCCAGCCGTATTAGTGAGTGGAACAGGCCCAAAAGACGCGCAAACAAAACTCCTTAAAACCCCTGGACTGGTGGTGGGGGGGATGCCAAAAAGTCAATTTGTGAGTGAAGAAGTCACTGTGGGAGCCTATAACAAGCTATTTGTTTTCAGTGATGGCGTGTATGAGTTGGCTACCAAACAGGGAATGTCATTACAACTTGATGAACTCATCAAAAATATGGAAACAACAACAACAGACGCTGATGGTAGTGATATTCAGAGGGTCGTTGATTTCTCGCGCAAAATCAACCAAGACAAACCTTTTTCAGACGATTTCTCCATTGTGAAATTAGTTTTTAAGACATAAGGGACAGAGGAACCGTGCATTTTTTGTCCCTTATGTCTCTTCTTCGCAGTCTTTTAGGTCTCTTACGTCCTTTTTTTATTTAGCGCGTCCAAGGCGTAAGAATTTCGTGCCCTACGTCGGTGATGAGTACGGTATATTCCCATTGAGCGCTATCTTTGCCATCTGCCGTGCGTGCTGTCCATTGATCTTTGGAATCAATATTAGCATCCGCGACCCCCGCATTGATCATTGGTTCAATCGTAAAGATCATTCCAGGAACCACTGGAATAGCCAAATTATTACGGTAATGAGGCAATTGTGGCGCTTCATGGAAGGCTAAGCCTACGCCATGAGCCACAAATTGATGCACAACAGAACAATTATGTGCTTCTGCATAATCTTGGATAATTTCGCCAATATCTGAAAGATAAACACCTGGCTTTAGGATAGCTACAGAACGTATCAAGCATTCATAGGCAACGTCTACAACTCGCTGACGATCGGGATTTACGGTTCCAATGCATACCATACGGCTACAGTCGCCATAAAAGCCGTTTAAGATGCAGGTGATATCAACATTGAGAATGTCACCATCTTGCAAAGCTGTATTGTCAGGAATTCCATGACAGATGACATCATTGAGCGATGTGCAAATGCTTTTTGGGAAAGGAGGATGTCCATATCGTAGTGGCGCCGCAATCGCTCCAGCTTGGCGATGCAGATGCTCCGCATATTCATTTAGTTCCTGAGTCGTTATGCCAGCTTTAGCCATGCCACACACGGCTTCAAGAATTTTAGCCGCAAGATGTCCAGACTGACGAATACCTTCTATCTGCTCCGGAGTCTTGAGAATGATGCGGTATTTTTTTGCATACTCATCGCGCAGGGTAACGGCAGACTGGGGAGCTTCTTGAGGATAGTGACATTTCTTAAACTTCTTAGTGCTTCCGCACCAGCAGGCATCATTTCGACCGATCATATGAAATCCTTAAGCAAAAAAGAAAAACAGTATAGCCGAACAGCGCAATCTTCGGCAATACAGGGGCAAATTAACAGCAGTGATCCACTCATGGTTGGTAGAAGAAATTCCCCGGGAGATTAGCTTAGACAAACTCACAAAGTACCTGTTGAATAGGAATGGCTACCAGAGATTACTATGGGACAGTGTGGCGAAGGTGCAGGCGGATATCACGACGAACGTGCGAAAGATTACAAAAGAGAGAAGGAAAAGAAAAACCACCCTAGAAAAGGTGGTTACATCAGAGGAATACTCGGAGAAATATAAATGTTTTTTTTGATAGGTTGAAGCCTATGGGGCCTGCCCTTGGCTACATTACCAGCCATAATATCTCGAATAATGGGTGAGCCGGGGCTAGGATGTAGGTAGCAAGTCGGGTTTTTAGGTATTTTCTACCGAGGATACAACCCTTAAGTGTGGCAAACCCGCTAAGCAATAGAGATCATCTAGTCAAAAATTTCTTTTAATGGTCAGTCACCTGTTTAATGATATTTTAGGTTCAAATATAAACATTTATTTTGTCATGATTGTTGCTATTTTGAAACGCAACAGGAACTGGCAAATGCATCCAATTATGCTGCTATGTTTGCTTTTAATGACCTATGCGGGTCAGTTGTCAGCCTCAGATCTTTTCACGCGAAATGCATCTCAGGGTTCGGAGACACCTCCGCTTTGTGAGGTTTTCGGAGAAGCTTCCAGCATCGTAGCGGGGTGTGTTAGCGTCATCTCAGGTGCTTTTGTAGATAGTGCCATTGATTTATATATTCCCGGCCCCCTTCCTCTAACACTCACGCGCACCTACTGTTCAGCGGCCTGTCGCTCCCAAGAATCATTCGGTTATGGCTGGCGCCATAATTTTCCGATTAGAGTACGCCTTGGAACGCAAGGATTCAATTTTGCACTTTCAGAAGCACTACCGGAGGGGGGAAGTCTTCTTTACCTCTCCCCAAAACGTGTAAAACACCGTCTGCCAGTCATTGAAGTTCCCTATAATGTAGTCAACTACAACATTCATGAATGGGAATATGAAGATGGAATTACCAATCTCCATCAAGGCGAGATCAGCGGCCGCACCAATATCCAAAATCAATGGGCTACCTATGACGATAATAAGGGCATAGCCACGGTAAATTTGGCTAACGGAGGTAAACGCACTTACTACAGATGGAATAGGCTCGCCCATTTACCTGTCACACTGAATATAAGGGAGGAGCTGCGGCCGGATGGAAATCGCCTGTCTTACCAGACATCCATCACATCCTTGCAGCACGTCGAAGCCAGAAGTAGCACCGACACACTATTCGGTCGTTTATCGTGGACCAATAGACAAAAGGATCAGCTGCATTCACAGATTACGTCGAATGACGGCCGTACAGTTAATTACTTTTATGAGAGCATTCAAACCAAATGGGAATCCAAGCCTTATTATTACCTATCAAAGGTGGAAAGTCCCCACGCACCCCTACAAACCTATCGCTATGAAGCTCCTGCAGGCCGTAAAAGTCCGCTTTTGGTGCACAAGGGACTGCCTGAAAACCGTTATCAAGGCATCACATACTACCGTCATGGACAAAATGATGTGGGCGGTACTAGTGTGTTCGTCAAGCAATGGGAAGAGTATGATGTCCGTGGAGGAAGAGTAGCTTCCTTGCAAGCTCCTGTAGGCGTGGACGCGGCACCCGTTACCACTCATCGCTTCTTCTACCATCATCACTTTGATAAGCAACGCTTTCCCGAATATTTTAGCGCCTGGACCGATGTCAGAGATGCCCATGATCATCGTACGATTTACCGTTTTGAACTAGGTGATCGCATTAACCATGTGGAGAGCTATCTAGGCACGGAAAAAACTGGCTACACGCTTCACAGTACTCAGAGGTTCTTTTGGGGGAGCTCATTGTATGGGCAACATGGCAACCTCATGTCGCAAGCTCTATTGGATGCCAATAATGTTCCGCTATTCTGTCGCCACCTCGTTTATGACAGCAAGCATAACGTTACAGCAGAGCACTTTTGGGGTAACCTCACAGGCGATTGTAAGATAGCTCCGGAACTAAACCAATGGGGCACCCCTCAACCCAATGGCTGCGAATGCTATTCCATTCACCACGTTTACATCGATCTGCTAAAACAGTCTGAAACATTACCCAATGGCAAATGCACCCAATACCGCTACAAACCCAACACAGATCTTGTTACAGCCATCTTGGTAAGCGATGGTCAGCAAATCGTTTCCCGCGAATTTCGTGAATACGATGATAATGCTGTCATCATCAAGACCATTACCGACAATGGTTGTTCAGAAAATAGCACAGACCTCACAGGTGTTACCTGTCGCAAGCTAATGCTGGTCAATCCTCGCGAAGAGGCTCCCTGCATCGGACTTCCTGAATCCATCGAAGAATATTATCTCGATCAATCAGGATCCACAC
>CAYTFC010000080.1:0-12862 GCA_964436955.1 uncultured bacterium
GCATCTGATATATCGTTATGAGCGCTAGATGAAGTTTTGGTAGCAATCAGGGTCTAAGGGACTTCGAATAAGGACCAAAGCGACAAAAATGCACAGTTCTCCTGTCCCTTATGTCTCTTATCCAAAGTCTCTTAGGTCTCTTACGTCCCTTTGGTCTCTTGTCCCTTATGCCCCTTTTTTAAGCCCTTCGGGCTTTTGTAGAAGAGGCAGTTAGGAGGGTAGAATCTTCTCAAGGTGATCCAACAAGACCCTCGCCCGATGGTCCCAAGTATGATTAGCCAACACTTTCTTTTGGGTTTCTCGCACTGTATCCAGACGCTTACTCTCATCCGCCAGCAGAGCGACAACTTGGTCATTTACATTGTCATAATTGGTATGGCGGTACAGCAAGATTTCATCTTCATTAAACAGACTACGAATATAAGGGCAGTCGTTACTTAGCACTGACGCTCCAGCCATATATCCTGCAAAAATGCGCTCGTGTGCACCTTCTTTAATGGATGGGCAGCTGTTAATTACCAAGCGACTTTGCTTTGTTACCTCAAGTGCTTCCGGGTAGGATAACCTTCCATGAAACTGCAAATTAGAAGGAGCTCCCTTAAGGTAGGTATCCCATCCATGAGTCCCCCCGCTCGCAACACCAAAGATGTCCACCTTAACGTCTTTAATCGAAAACAGAAGTTTTAGACGGTCCTTCCCCCGAATATAAAACTCTAAGTTGTCTAGTACATCGCTAAAGTTGAGCTGTTCAGGGTCTACATCTCCATGGCTTTCGATCCGATCGGCCATTGCATGTGTAAATGCTTCTAGGTAAGATGTGGTTTGATCTGCCAAGGCAATCTCAGACGCGGCATCCATTACGCTGCATACTGCCGGCGAAAACCACTCTTTCCAATTGCTGCGAGATTCCTCAATATCTAGGCACGTACCCATAAAGACAGCGTCATAACGTCGCTCCTGTTGGAGATCTCCTGCGAACTCGCGATCTACAGCATGCGGCATAAATTGTGCGTCGTGATGCAAGTTTCGAAAGAATCCAGCCCAAGCCTGATCAATACAGGTAATGACATTGAGGTTTGTTTGAATGAGAGACAAAAATTTGTTGGGCGAATCGACCAAGCAAGCAACATGGGGAATTTGAATGCGATCGCAAAAGAAATTGCCTTGTTCATCAGGCAATAAGCCGTTAAAGGATAGCGTGCAGTCGGGTGGATCACTCAGTATTTGACCCAGAAGATTAGGGGTAGGACCATCTTCGCTCCCTAACAGACGGCATTCTACCCCACACCGCTGCAGTGCCTTGAGGAATGCTCTAGAAAAATAAGGGAGAACTCCATACCCAATACGATTTGCGGGTGGCAGTAAGACATCAATTCGTTCAATCATCAGTCAATCTATCGCATGTTTAGCCAGTTCTTGCGCGATCCCAGGCTCTTTTTCTTATGTCGATCTAAGTCCTTTTGCTGCTCTCGCTCTTCTTTCGCTCGTACCGGCGCCTCTCCAACCATTTGGATTACTTGATTCCGTAGGAGGCGTCGCTGTTGCTGCGCGTCTTCGTAAGTTACTGGCGCATGCTCATAGTTTTTAGGATTATCAAGCGTGCGCTTGGATGTCTCCTTATTCACGCCCAGTCTGCTATATACCATCTGGACCTTGTTTTCCAAGTCATCATGCATTTGCTGTACTTTTTTTAGTGCATCTTCAATGTCTGGATCCATAGCTTTATGGGGTATAACTGGTTGTGCCACAGGCGCAGGTGTAGTCCTTGCCGGCCTCTTGGACGGCTGATGCCCTGCGATTCCGAAGATATTGTCACTTTGTTTGCTCATATGTGCACTATGTCATAAATTAACTATTATTATACCACTTGTCAGGTCATCCATCAATATAACTAAACTTGCCCATGTATCAGAAAAAATTCCAAATGTCCATTATCCCTTGGATTTTAATCAAATGGGAACTATACTCCCTGTCATGATCGGGGAAAAATTTGGCAGCTTAACAACAAGGGGAGTTTTGATGGGCTATCTGGAAGACTTTCAAGAGCAGCTAGACAAGAACGACTTCCATAAGTTCTTTCAGCTCTGGGAAGAGTACTGCACCAGCGATACAGTCGACCCAAATGAATTTATAACCCTACTGAAAGCAGTTAAAAAGTCCGAAATGGCTGATTCCTTTGGCCAATACGTCGAAACTGCACTTCCGCTTTGGAAGACAATTCAAGACACAAAAGGCTCGAACGAAGTCCTTCGCCTTATTATAGATTTGCAAACGACTAACAGTCCAACATTAGCGGACACCGCCTATGCATACCTAGAAGCCAAATTTGGCAAAGATGCCGATTTTGCTAAGCGCATTCGCTTAATCGGGCTGCGGGCACCTGCGGGTCTCAATAAACTACCTGATTTCCGGGGAGCAATCTCTCAATACGAATTGTTGGCGCACCTCCACGTAGGGAATTTCGTATTTCATGCCGGTGGATGGGGAACTGGCGAGATCGTTGAAGTTTCCTTGGTCCGCGAGGAAACGGTGATTGAATTCGAACATGTTATGGGCAGAAAGTATCTGTCTTTTGTCAACGCGTTCCGTACACTTTCGCCACTGGAGAATGACCACTTTTCCGTGCGACGATTCGCTCATGCTGACGCACTGGAGAAAGAAGCGCGCGAAAATCCCGTAGCGATCATGAAAATTTTGCTTCGAGACTTGGGGCCTAAAACAGCTTCTGAAATCAAGGATGAGTTGGCGGATCTCGTTATTCCTGAGGCCGATTGGACCAAATGGTGGCAGAACGCACGGGCTAAGATTAAAAAAGATACAATGATCGAGACCCCAGTCAACCTACGCAAGCCATTTCGGTTGCGTGAGTCTGCGCTTGCTCATGAAGATCTTTTCCAAAGACAGATTAATGCCAAGTCGGATGTCCGCGATATTTTGCAAACAACGTACAATTTTGTGCGCGACTTGCCAGACATGCTTAAGAAACCCGACATTAAGCAATCCCTCCAAGATAAACTGATCACCCTAGTTAGCGACCCTTCGGTGACACCTGCTCAGGCCCTACAGGTTCATATTTGCCTAGAGCACCACTTCGGATACAAGCTACATGATAAAAGTGTGGCTGAGGTCATTAAGGACCTAAATAACATCGAAGAAATCGTCAATGATATGGAAATCATCGCTTTCAAGAAGCGAGCATTGACAGCCATCCACGATCATCGCCCTGACTGGATAGAGCTATTTTTATCGTTCCTATGTTCAGTGCAGCAGAACCAGCTTCGCGACTATCTGTTGAAGGAATTGCAAACTCCTCAAACTCAGCCGCAGCTAGAAAAGGCTTTGCGCAACCTGCTAATTCATCCTACTACACAGCCTGAGGTATTCGTATGGTACTTCCAGAAGGTTGTGGCAGGTGAAGATGTACCTTTTGCCAATAAAGAAGGTCAATGTGAATTCCTGGAGACTTTCTTGATTCTTTACTCAGTTCTGGAGTCAAATCCCGATTACAGAGAACTCATCAAGAAGATGTTTACCATCCTATCAGGTAAGCGCTACCTTATCGTGCGTAATATCATCGAAGGAACCTCGATCGACTTCATTAAAGAGTTTCTCCTTCTCGTTACTAAGTGCCGTACACTCAGCGATCATGATAAAAAGATTTTGAAATCTCTTGCTGAAGTTGTTCAACCTTCACTGGGTGATGTGAAACGTCGTATAAGAGACGAAGAACAACCCATTTGGACGACTGAAGAAGGCCTACGTCGCACACAAGAGCGCATAAAGATGCTTGGCACTATCGAGATAGTTGATAATGCTCGTGAAATTGAAGATGCACGTGCTCTTGGTGACCTGCGTGAGAACAGCGAATACAAGTTTGCTTTAGAGCGTCGTGGTCGTTTACAAGCCGAAATGAAATCTCTTTCAGATGCGCTCAACCGTGCACGTGTGATCACGCCTGGTGATATTGCGGCTAATGAAGCAGGTGTTGGGACTCGCGTGGAACTCGTGGATACCAAGGGTAACCAGCTAACTTATACAATTCTTGGCCCTTGGGACGCTAGTGCAGAGAACAATATTCTTTCCTTCCAGTCCAAGCTTGCCGAATTGATGACAGGAAAGAAGATTGGCGAGAAGTTTGAGTTTAAGGACGAGACCTTCACTGTCACCAAGGTTAGCAGTTTTCTGAATTGACTCGATTAGGGTAATTGAGGATAAAGCGCCTTATGGAGATAATTATTGCCACACGGAATCTGCATAAGGTGCGCGAATATCGAGAGATGTTTCGCTCGTTGAGGCATGTTGATGTATTGTCGCTCCTCGATTTCCCTAGTTATGATCCCCCTAACTTCGAAGGAGTTACCTTTGAAGAAAGGGCAAATGCTAAGGCCGCGCATGCTGGTCACGCCCTGCAAAAATGGGTAATTGGTGATGAATCTGGACTAGTCGTGCCTGCTCTTGACGGCGCGCCTGGTCTCGCGTCTCGTGGCTATGCCGGCCCGGCGTCTACTGACCGAGAGAATTGTCTTAAAGTCCTCAAAGATCTCCAAGGAAAAACTGATATTGCGCGTGCCGCCGTCTACATCTGTTGCTTAGCACTAGCTGATGGCAATGGAGTAAAGAAGACAGTGTCCGGAGCCTGTGAAGGCGAGGTCACTGACACTGAGCGGGGGAATCATGGCTGCGGCTATGACTCCATCTTCCGCAAACATGACTATGACAAGACATTTTCCGAGATTGAAGAACACGTTAAAATACGCATTTCACCTCGCCGTAAAGCCTTAGACAAACTGAATCTATATTTAGAATCAGCTTGTCCGTAGATATGCATTACTTTGTCGATGGCTACAACCTTCTATTTCGTGTTGTGCGCAGCGACGAAGATCTTCAAAAGCAGCGCGAAGCACTCCTCAAGGAACTTACTTTTCAGCTTGAATACTTAGCCATTAACGCCACGATTGTGTTTGATGCGGCCTATAGCCCTGGTGGGATGACTCGAGTCTATGGATCGCATGCAGACGTTGTATTCACTAACACCGGCGAGAGCGCAGACAACTTCATCCTAGAAGAACTACGTGGAATTCTGTGTCCGCATCAACAGACCGTCGTTACATCTGACAAAAGACTGGCTTGGCGCGCACGACGTTTGGGCGCAAAGACTCAAGATGTAGCAACCTTTTTTACTGGATTAGCCGCGCGTTATCGCAACAAAGTACGCAAGTCTCAGCTATCGCTTGCCAAACCAGTGAGTGTCGCTAAAGTCAGAGTTCCTCCCCCGAAGCTAGAGGTTCCTCCTGAATCTACCGAAACTCCAGAAGCCTGTTACGAATACTATCGGTATCTATTCGAGCAGCGCCTAAGCGAATTACCGCCGGAAACCAAGAAGTCTCGTCCCCTCAATGAGCCTATGTCAGATCTGGAAAGGTACCTGCAACTATTTTCGAAGCGTTTAGAGAATGAAAATGATACGGATTAGTGCTGCTGTTACACGTGGTATAACTCACCTAGAGTAATCATATCACTAAGTTGTCAAATTTGCGTTTGATTGCACGTAACCTAAAATAACGATCGCCTAGAAAGTCGTCAGCGATGAATCTATGTTGAACAAACTGTTCGTGGAGTTCTTCCAGACCCGCTTGTAAAGGATATGCGATTTTGAAATCCGGTAGTAATTTTCCTAGCAAATCAAAGTTCACACGATAGCTACGAGCGTCTCCTCCGATTTCTCCGGTATAGATAATGGGAGCCTTCGGAACAATTTTCTTCACGGTTTCGGCGATTTGAAAGATTTGGTAGTTTTCGGCATTAGCACCGATATTTACTGCTCTTCCACAAACGATGTCTGTTGGTGCCGTCATAAAAGCAATAAAGGCTCTGGCTATATCCTTACAGTGCACGACTGGTCGCCATGGCGTTCCATCGCTCATCACACGAATTTCTCCTAAGGCATAAGCAGAGGCTAGCAAGTTGTTCGCAACCAAATCGAGTCGGAGCATGGATGATGAGCCAAAGGAGGTGGCATTACGCAATGTTACTACGCAAAAAGTGCCGTCAGACATATTTTTGAGGACTTCTTCAGCTTCTACTTTAGATTTAGCATACGCTGATAGCGGGTCAAAAGGGCTGTTTTCATCTAATGAGTCCGTTCCTTTACGTCCATATTCGGCACAACTAGCCGCAAATAAGAAGCGAGGAACTCCGGCTGCCTTGGCTAGCTTGGCCAGATGAATAGTCCCGTCGCGGTTTATGCTAAAAGTGACATCTTCGTTTAGCTTGCCCATAGGATCGTTGGAAATAGAGGCCAAATGCATGACGCAATCATGACCAGCAAGGTCCCGCTCTGTGACTTTACGGATGTCTTTGATTAATTCCGTATCAGCCATCGGTACTTGGTTCCATTCGCATCCCTGAAACAGGTTTAGATCACAGCCAGTGACTGTGTGTCCAAATTCCTTAAGCAACGAAACAAGGTGTGTTCCGATGTAACCTTTGTGTCCGGTGACAAATACTTTCATGGTTTTACTTCCAGTAGGGCTAAATAATAAGCTGCCATCTCATCCCAGGCATGTTCTTCATTCCATCCATCCATCACGATGGGCTGTGTGTTGATGCGTACGCGTGGCTCTGAAAAGGTGTCCTGTTTGGACAGTACCACGTCACAAGGCCATCCCGTACGCGATCGCATGGCTTGTGCAAAACGTTGCACAAATTCGCCTTGGCTTTCGACATAGCCGCTTGGACAAAAACGCACAAAACGATTGTCGATCTTTTTGAGGCAATCGGCATAGGCTAATGCTAGCAGCGAAGCATGCACATTATCACGGACATAATCTGGAGTTTTGATGTTTGCTTTCTCACCCTTTTTCCAAGTGTGCATCAAATAGCTAGTGAAACGTGGTTCTTCGAATGGTCCAAAAGGGTTGGGGATGACGAATTTTCCAAGCGAAACACTCTGTTCAAGGCAGTAATAGCGAAAATAATCTGCTGTTAAGCCCTTTGAGAGCCCATAGGGCGAAACCGCTCTTTCTGGATCGGAACCCACACCTTCGCCTTGCTCAAACACACTTCCCGTCAAGAGTACCTTCGGAAATGATGCCAAAACGGATCTTAGATTGAGCGTATTGCTCTTGAGTGCTGTCACGGCATCAAAATCGGGGCTTTTGTAATCGGTGACATCTGCGGCGTGATGACACAGGATGTCCCATTTGTGTTGAATGACGTTGAGGAAGGCTTCACTGCCAAAAGGGCATTCAAATACGGTTTCACACAGGCCCTTTACCATTGCAACCCTTTGGCCGCGTAATCCTTCGTATGAGGATTCTGTTCCACGGATGGTGGCACATACTTCGTGACCAGCAGCTACAAGCTGCTTTACAAACCAATAACCAGTGAAGGAGCTTGCCCCTGTGAATAGAACTCTCACATTAAGCGTCCTGGTGGAGGATCCAGCCACGGGGCTTTACCGGTGGACCACATTTGGTTGAGATGTTCACGATCTCTTTGCGTGTCCATGCAAGCCCAGAAACCGGGATGGCGGTACATGGTGAGTTCTCCATCTCTGGCTAGCTTTACAAGTGGTGCGCGTTCTAACACGCAATCTGTGTTATTTTCTAGATAGTCGTTAAAGAACGATTTCTTAAAGAAGAAGAAGCCGCCATTGATCCAATTTTCGGTGAATTCGGGCTTTTCGGTAAATTCTACAACTCTATCGCCATTAAGATGAAACTCTCCAAAGCGTGATGGAGGATTAACCCCTAATACAGTCCCTGTTTTGCCATGTTCTTGATGAAATTTAAGCTCATCGATCAGGTTAGCATTACACAGGCCATCGCCATATGTTACCGCAGCGTGCTTGGCATTGCCCAAGTATTTGGCAGCACGAAACAGACGTGCACCTGTCATAGTATCTTGCCCTGTGTCTGCTAGTGTTACTTCCCAATCTTCGGCAAAGTCACTGGAGTGCACCACCACATTATTGCTTTTTAGATCAATGGTGAAGTCGCTGTTGAGAGATGGATAGTGCAGAAAATAGGCTTTGATGACCTCTGCTTTGAACCCAAGGCATAGAATGAAGCGCTTAAAGCCATAACGGCTGTAACTATGCATCACATGCCATAGCATGGGATGAGGTCCCACGGGCACCATCGGTTTGGGTCGAAATTCGGTTTCTTCTTTAAGACGTGTTCCAAGGCCTCCGCAGAGGATAAATACAGGAGTATCAGCTGGGCTTTGCATGGACATCCTTCCACCATCAATTTGTTGAGTGGCGATGTTACGTCCCCAGACCCTGCTTTGACAAGGATTTTTTGTGCTACATTATACCACGCGACGTATACCTTCTATTCCCAAATAACCAAATATAGTGATTAAGCTGTCAGTTCCATTGCATTTAATAGGAGATGTGACTATAGTTTGTATAATAAATGAAATGTGAATGTAATTAAATAAGGAATCTATATGGATAATAACTCTGTAATTTTGCAACATGTTCCGAAACTTTCGGATTTTTATGGTAATCTTAGTTGTGTTTCTTGTAAGGAACCTGTTACTGATAATTACGTTTTGTGTCATCAGACGCCAGATGCCAGGCGCAACTCTTTTGAGCCAACTTATTTTACGGATGTTGTGCATAAAACATGTGTTGACCGCCTTTTGAATCAAAGTGGAAGTTATGACTGTCCATCCTGCCACAAGACCGTGACTACGAGTCTGTGGGATCGTTTGGCATTGCGATTAAAAATACCTCACCACTATTTGATGACAGCTGCAGGTGTAGCATACGGTATGTTTAATACTTATATGGCGATACAACCTTGGATGATGACGGCACCAGCGACTTTTAGTGATATTGCTATAAGCACCCTTTCCACGGTAGGTGTTGGATTACTAACTCCTTATGCAATCAGGAGCGTTATAGAGACGCCCTATCTCGTCATAGGTATGGGGGTGTCCGCTTTATGGTATGAAGCCAGTTTACTTGTTGGCAAGCGCGTATTCTTAACTGCCGCGTCAGTAACATTTTTAAGTGTCACATTGGGATGTACTCAAAAAATGTTAACAAATGTAATTGATATAGGGATTAAATATGCACGAGGAGCGAGAAGCGAGCTTCTAGGACAAAATTTAAAATATGCTGTCGGAATTACGGCGATTGCAGGAGCCATTTTTGCGGGCGCTTATCACTTCTGTCCCCTAGAAACAGGGGCAATAGAAAGTATTTCCTTTGGTAAACGCACCGTTGAACTATGGGCACCTAATGTAGTGAATTTCACGGCTAAGGCTATGACTACATTCTTTGGTTCTATTGTAGTAAAGGCGGTCTTTAATGGCGGAATTATTGGCGCCCGTCCATTATTATAGCATTCATCTCCAAAGTGACTGTCTTTGACAGTCACTTTTTGACCGCTGTCTACTATAGAATATTCGCTATGCGAGTGGCAGCATAGGTAGCGATGAAGTCTGCACCCGCGCGTCGAATACACAGCAGTGATTCGTAGAACACCGCATCGGCATCCAGCCACCCATTCGCATATGCGGCCATCACCATGGAATACTCCCCGCTGACATGATAGGCAGCAATAGGAATTTGGGTCGCTTCGCGAACTTTGCTAACAATATCGAGATAGGGAAGAGCAGGCTTGATGAGAAGAATATCTGCACCTTCCTCTACATCCAGCATTGCCTCTATTAATGCCTCGCGAGAGTTTGCGGGGTCCATTTGATAGCTCTTTTTATTGCCGAAGGCCGGAGCAGATTGCAACGCCTCACGAAACGGACCATAGAACGACGATGCATATTTGGCAGCATAGGACATGATGCCCGTATTAATAAGATTATGGGAGTCCAACACTTTGCGAATATAGCCGATACGCCCATCCATCATATCGCTAGGGCAGACAAAGTCCGCGCCAGCTTGTGCGGCAAAAAGCGCCTGTTGTGCCAGTACGCGCACACTTTCATCATTGATCACCTCGCCACGCTCGTTGATTAAGCCGTCATGACCATGGCTTGTGTAGGGATCCAAGGCCACATCCACAAACAGAGCCACCTCCGGCACTTCTTTCTTGAGCAGTCGCAATGTCGTATTGAGAAGATTGTCAGGGTCGATAGCCTGGCTACCTTGAGGATCTTTGAGGCTCTTGTCGATGACAGGAAAGAGGCAGACACCTTTTAAACCTAAACGAGCCGCATTTTCAACTTCTTGCACTAGAAGATCCGGAGACCAGCGATAGATTTCTGGCAGACCACGAATCTCTTCACGCAGGTTATGTCCTTCTCGCACGAAGTAGGGCTGAATCAGATGTTGAGGAAGCAATACCGTTTCGCGTACCAGATCGCGAATGGCAGGGCTGATGCGATTGCGTCGGGGGCGTCTGGCTAGAAAAAAGTCGGTTTCAGTCAGCATATGAGTGTGTCCTGAGCAGTTGTTTTTTTTAAAGGGCCCAAAGGGCTAAAATTGCACCCTATTTACTCTAGACTAACAACATCCACATCAAAAATCATGAGTTTATTTGGCCCAACAAACCCACCTTCCTTTCCGTAGGCCAAATCTGGGTGAATGTAAATACGCCGGCGTTCGCCTGCACGCATCCCTACAACCCCTTTTTGGAAACCTAGAATGGTTCCTGCAATGGAAATTTTTACCGGCTCTTGTACAGGCACAAAGTCTTCTTCTCCCTCCATTTCAAGAACGCGAGCGTCGTACTTTAGCATTGGACTCGTTTTGGCTTTAACTTCGTCACCCGCGCCTTCTTGGAGGCATTTCACATAGAGCTTGTCTTTGATGACCTCTACAGTGCCTTTTTCGCCTTTGATTGCTGCTAGAAACTTTTGGGCATTTGCCAAGTTTTCGGTAATTTGCCGATCCAAAATGCGTTGCTGCATTTGACGAACTAAAGACTCCAGTTCCTCTTCATTTTTGAGAGGAAATGCCTCACCACTTTCGGCAGCACGCATACCGGCTATCACTTGTTCGATGTCGTAGGGGACCTGTGGTCGCCGTAGCTGGTCCTTCCATAGGATAAAGCCACGATAGAACGATAGTTTGATTAACTCTTCATCTGTGGCAGCACTAACGCTGCTACAACATACAATGCCAAGCAAAAGCAATTTACGGAGCATGTGGCCTCCCATAAGTCCATTGTGTGAGAATTTGTTCGAGTGGAAACTCTTCTTCTATCAACTGGGCGAGCTCTTCGCGCGTTTTTTTATACGTCGCGTTTTTTTCAACAGTATCAGGATTGTCCTGAAGTGCCATGAATTGAGGCGGAATAAAATAGTCCAACAGGATTTCGGGACCACAAAATTCGCACAAATCGGCACTTTCGCAGATATAATTGAGTTCTTCTGCAAGAGATCCAAACCCTGGTGATGGTTCTAGCGTTTTGATAAACAGAGATTTGCTTGTGTAATTTTTCAGATAATCGACAAACCAACCACTTTTGGTGGAAAGGTTTTCTATTTCTGGCGATGTTTGGAAGGGAGGCAGTCGGGATTGATTTAGGTAGTCGCAAAGATCGGTTCTACGGGAGAAAGCTTGAGCATTTGCTTCTCCAAATCCGAGAAGAATGCCCATTATGTGATTATGATCAAAACCTTTTGTCAAATATTCGTCAGATTCTTCCATTTTTGCCCATATTTCTTCTGCAGGGTCTTGTGTGTTCAATACTTTTTGAAAAATATTTTGATGGCGTTTGATTGCTGAAATAATGGCTTGCTTATTAATTATAGTAAAATACCATACATCCGGGTGGTTAGATAGCGAGACTCGCCTTAAGAAAAAGTTGTTGCTAGGAAAAAGATGACCATAGGCCTGCCAAGATTCCCAACCTTGTACAAAGGCTATTTCATCGGCATTGGAAAGTTCAAATGGAAACTTAGATAGTGTATGTCGATATACTTCGATTGACCAGGGCTTACAGCCAAACAGCGTATAGGCTCCCGGGGTCTTTCTCACCAGTTTGTTAAAGAGCGCATCTATTCGCTCACGATGTTCAAAAGGGATGCTTTGCAAAGCATCCCTAATGCGATTGGATGTAGAATCAGAGCTTACGCTGCATCCAATAAGCAGCGTGAGCCCCAAAAGTGATAGTAATATTCTTCGCATTAGAAGCTTTGTCCATACCATGGACAGTCTGTCTTTATGCATACCCTTTCGCTATTAGCTGTTCCGCATAGTGGACATTGATAATAAGGCTTTTTAATCACATACGTACCTTGGGTGTCGAAGGATACGGCGATTGCTGGCGAAAGTATACCCTCTTCATCGAGCTAGAAGATGCCGTTGTCGTTAATGAGAATGTCATCAGCGGATACGTAGACTTTCTCAAGTTCTGGCGCATCAATCTTTTCTGAGTGAGCAAAGGCAGGCGCAGCTGCTAGGAATACTGATAGCAGTACAAAGCGCATTAGGTAAATTAGAGAAGATTTCATGTCGAAGGGCTCATTTAAGTGATGTTTCAAGGTTTATCCGGTTAAATCCTAACAAACATATTTTCTTTAAGGCAAGTGAAATTTTTACATACATGTCTTTTTAGATAGACCTGCGGGGATTTTAGGATATTTAACCACCGAGATCACAGAGAACACAGAGAGGGGCCATTTTTGTACGATTCCTACCTCTGAGTTCTCTGTGATCTCTGTGGTAGAAAATAATTTATACAAACGCTTTATAGCCTTTTGCGCCGGTCTTACGCTGCTTTCCCAGCTCACAAATAAACTATTACTCTACCCCACATTCCGCTCAGGCCTATCGGCCTTTGCTGCATGCGGGGCTACCCACTTTTATCGCTTCCGCGATAAGGAAAGGCATTATAATGGACCCCTAAAACTGGACACCCCACTTTGCGCGTTTCTGGTACAATAG
>CAYTFC010000081.1:0-12735 GCA_964436955.1 uncultured bacterium
GCATCTGATGCATCGCTATGAGCGCTAGATGAAGTTTTGGTAGCAATCAGGGTCTGAGGCTATCTGTGATTCGGCATTGGGTTGACGCACCCCAAACAAATGTTGAGTGGCAAGAATTGCAAGAACAGCACACAGCAGCATAACTCCCGTGCTACCTATGATGGGAAATAAAAACGCTCCCAAGGCAGGCGCAAAGCAGCCTCTAATCCCTACCATCAGAACATTTGTGCTGCTATATACAACGCTCTCTTGGTCTTTGGCAAAAATAGGGCCGGACATGTGCCAGCCCAATTCGCTACCTGCCTGCATGACTCCATACAGCAGATAAGCCGCATAGAGAAACCCGATATGAAACTGCGCGCCAAGCAACGCGAAAGGAAAGGCTGCTGTCAAAAGGGTCACAAGTCCACAAAAAGAATAAATGTTCATCTTCTGGAACAATCTGACCCAAAATGGCGAGGTGAGCGCAAAGGCTATTCCCTTACACGCCGCAATTGCCAACAACATTTTTGTGTATGAAAGATTCAATGTGTCCACAAAAAACATGGGCAGGGCCGGCTGCATGATCATAATGCCCGAGGCACCTAACATAAAACCGATCTGAAAATGCGCGAATCCGATATTATTTCTCAATAAACTCCATGCATTTATCCATGGATTTACTAACCTCTCCTGTACGGAAATAGTCCTAGATTGTTCAACAAAAGTCGCCGCAGGAACAGGAATACGGTAAAGAAAAAGTGTCGAACCTATCCCCAAAAGCGCGGTTAAAGGGAATAACCAACGCCATGAACACTCATACTGATCCAAAACAACGCCTAATACAAACGGCAGTAACCCCGCCCCACAATAATCTATAGTAGAACCTAGTGACACTAAGCGCTCACGCTTTAATGCCGGCACATTACATTTTATTGTTTCCATCCACGCCGGGATAACGCCTCGATAGAAGGCCATATAAATGCCAAAAATCGCCACCATCAATACCGGAGAATCTATCCACGGAACAAACAAAAAGGGAAGATAGCGCCAAATATTAGCCCATATTAGGCTCGGGATAATACGGTCAGGACGATTTTGAATGGCTTGACTCCAATAAGGAGCGAAAAGAGCAGACATCGGCTTGAGCGCCACCATCGCAGCAACTATCCATGGACTGACATCCATTTCTTTATAAAAAATAACCGGTAGAAGATTTAGTAAACCCCAGAAGGGGACACCCAAAATTCGCGTCCATAGAAATGCAGTTTGGGTTTCTCTCATCCCCACGGCGATTCTATAATTAGCATGTCACTATCCTTAAACATATACAAAGAAGTCTGGGGGGATATTCGATATTTGTCAAGGATAGACAAAATCAAAGAGTTCGGGTAAAAGTGAGCCAATAAATGGAGGGGAACCAGTGAAAAACGAGATTTTAGCGGCTGTAGAAGACGGAGTGAGAGCTATTCAGCAACTTTCGGAACCCCAAGCGATTGCTTTTATTGAACGCTTTTCAGAGTTGTTAGCTCAAACGTTTCAGGCAGGTAACAAAGTTCTCATAGCCGGAAACGGGGGTAGCCTCTGCGATGCTGCCCACTTTGCTGAGGAACTTACTGGCTACTTCCGCCAACACCGCATGGCACTTCCTGCTCTAGTTCTTAATGACCCAGGTCACATTACGTGCACAGCAAACGACTCGTCGTTTGATCTTATCTTTTCGCGGGGAGTCGAAGCTTTTGGAAAACCAGGCGACATGTTCATCGCGCTCACTACCAGCGGAAAATCCCCCAACCTCATCAAAGCTATCGAAACAGCAAAAGAACGCGGTTTAACCACCGTTGCCTTCTTGGGAAAGACAGGAGGTCCACTCAAAGGTCAAGCCGATCTAGAACTATTAATTCATGGATTCCAAACCTCAGATCGCATTCAAGAAGCTCACATGACGGCGATCCATATCGCCATCGAAATGGTTGAGCTGCTGATGTTTAGTCCCGCTGCAAAGGCCTAATTTTTGTGAAAAATGATCTCGAAAGACGCTGGAGAGATCTCCTTCTAGGACACACTAAAGGCCCCTTAGCAAGTGTTAGTAAAGCATTCTTACGACTCTGTAGCTGGCCTTATCGTGCTGTGGTAGCGGCTCGCAATCGTGCATTTGACCAAGGACTACTGACTAGTCACAAAGTTCCTAATGCCCTGGTTATAAGCGTCGGTAATATTGTGGCAGGAGGAACCGGAAAAACCCCTTTCACCCTTCTTCTGGCGCAAGAACTCTCCGATTTATCATTAGCTATCCTCTCGCGTGGCTACCATTCTCCCTCGGAAACATACGAAGACTCTACTGTGCTTAGCCGCGGATTTGGTCCTGAATATGGTTCAGAGATTTGTGGGGATGAACCCTTTTTACTGGCTTCACGCCTACCACAAGTTTCCGTGATTGTAGGGCAAAACCGCCTACGCTCAGCAGAGATCGCCACCCAAGCGGGCGCAAATGTGTTAATACTAGATGATGGAATGCAACATCGTCGAGTGAAGCGTGATGTAGAAATTGTGATTCTTGATGCTGACGACCCGTTTGGTTTAGGATATCATTTGCCCCGAGGATTTTTACGCGAAAGCAGCCATGCTCTTGAGCGCGCGGATCTGATTGTCGTTAATCACGTTTCGGACAATTTTTCTCAAGTGTGCGAAAAGATCAAGAACTACACAAACGCCCCAATTATAGGAACGCAAGTTGTAGTGCTAGGGAACCCGGTACAAGGATGCAAAGTAGGTCTATTTTGTGGAATTGCAAATCCTGAAAGATTTCGTCAGACTGTACAATCCCTTGGAGCCAGCGTTGTCGAAGAATGGCTGCTTCCCGATCATGCCTCAGTGAACCAAACAGAACTTCATGTCTTTGTAGAAACATGCAGGCAAAAAGGTGTCGATTGTCTGGTCTGCACCGAAAAGGATCACGTCAAACTCTCCAGAGACTTAAAACCCTCTCTGCCAATACACTGTATAAAAATTGGTCTTGAGATCGTATGTAATCAAGAGACTTGGATAACATTTTTACGCGACGTACGAAGTGCAGCAAGCAGTAAGAAAGCACCTAACAATAAGTAGGTCATGGGTTCTGGTGTGTGCAAAGCTCTTGGATTAGTTTGAGTTCCCCCAACCGTGCCGCTGCCCGTGGTGAGTTTTGTGCCAGGCTTCACTCCATAGAGCGACTGAATCCCTGCGATATCATCCGCGGATAATCCCGTATAGTAACTAGTAGAACTAAGAGCCGAACGCATAACTGAGTTCTTTCCCTTACCATGGTCCAGCCCTAAGGCATGACCAATTTCATGAAGAGCCACTGAAAGCAAGTCCATCGCCTTACTCCCCTGCGCATTACCTATTTCCCACTTCCAATCACTATTAAATTGAATGTCGGCTGCCACAGTACGCGGGTTGCTAGTGATCGAATAGAGCGTGAAGCCCAACTGACTTGTATTCCCCGGTCCAAATGAATGGGCACCCACCGTAATCAAAAGAGGTTGAGGAGCTGTGCCCGTAGGAATATAGCTAACTTCCTTGAAATTGATGTTTGCAGCCGCTTGCCATCTATCAAACGCTTTAGTTATTTGCTGCTTTACTTGTTTTGTAGTTAAACCTTTGAAGCCTTGTGACTTGAAGCTAGTCCCTTTTTCCTTAATCGTCAATCCTGCCGGAATAAGCGCCCATTTAACCGTCCCTCCCGCAGTCCCTTTAGTGGTGGAGCCCCACTTTGGTAGCGGCGACTCAATTACGTACGCCGATAGGACATTAGCCATTAATAAACAAGTTACTATACTAAAATAAATAACATTTTTCATTACTATTTCCGAATTTATTTATTAATTAACCACAATAAAAATACAGATCACGTTATTAATTAAAGCACATATTAATAAACTTTTCAATACTACACTTCACCAGAGGCACCTTGCAAGTGCCATGACCTTTCCTTATTGAACTAATTTTGCGTCCCATGCTAGGGTGGACTAAAAATTCGTGCCAAAACACCGGCAGTTCACCTTTCACAAAGGGGCCGCGTTATATAGCCTCAAAGGATCACATCATGAAACTATGGATGAAAATCGTTGTCGCAATGGCATTGGGTGTACTCACTGGACTCGTTTTCGGTGAAAGCGCAGCTGCGCTAAAGCCAATAGGTGAAGCTTTTTTACGTCTCATTAAAATGATTGTAATTCCTTTAGTTCTAGCCTCCATGACGGTCGGTATCACCAGCATCCATGACCCTAAAAAGCTGGGACGTGTTGGCCTAACCCTGCTTATTTTGTACGCAGTCACGACTGTAATAGCGATTGGATTGGGCGTTTCGTTGGGCTATTTCTTTACCCCTGGCTCTGGTTTAACTCTTATTGCCGATGCTTCCGAGTTACCCTCTACCACCTTACAGGCACCTCCAAGCATGGTGGACATGGTATTAGGAATTATTCCTAGCAATCCATTCGCTGCATTAGTCAATGAGAATATTCTACAGATCATCGTATTTGCCATCTTCCTGGGAATTTCCATTAACTTTGCAGGACAAAGAGGTCGCGCTTTACTAGAGACATTGGAAAGCCTAGCTGACAGCATGTACCGCATGACCTCTATCGTCATGGAATTCACCCCAATAGGCGTTTTCGCCATTATGGCAGCCGTGACGGGCACCCTTGGAATTAGCGTCATTGGAACACTACTCAAATTCTTTTTAGTCTATCTACTCGCCGTATTTTTACAGTTTACGTTTGTGCACATGGGAATCTTGTATTTCCTAGCAAGATTGAACCCCATCCCCTTCTTGAAAGGCATGAGCGATGCCATTATGGTCGGGTTTTCAACCTGTAGTAGCTCAGCATCCTTGCCAGTAGCCCTGCATTGTTGCCAGGAGAATCTTGGCGTGTCAAAGAACATCGCCAGTTTTGCATTACCACTCGGAACAGCATTCAATATGAACGGTGCCGCGATCTTCCAAGGGATGGCAGCCTTGTTTGTCGCTCAAGCCTATGGAATCGAACTCGGTTGGACACAAATTCTTACCATCGTTGTCGCAGCTGTTATGTCAGCCGTGGGCGCCGCAGGAATTCCAGGAACAGGATATCTGATGCTATCGGTAGTATTAGCCTCCGTACCATTACCATTGGAAGGCCTAACCATCTTGGTTGGAATAGATCGTCTAAGAGAGATGTTTTCTACAAGCCTCAACATCATCGGCGACGCCGTCACATGCGTCTATGTAGCCAAGCGTGAGGGAGAACTTGACGAGCGCCAATACTATCATTCTGAGAAATTAGAATTAGAAGGCAGCGAAATCTAAGGCAAAACAAAAGCTGCCTTTTCCTCGTGGATCTGCCTCGCCGAGGCAGACAGGCCCCTTGAAAGCATATAGCCAGGGATGTCAACCAATGCCATTAACTCTGCGCCTCCCCGTCTGACGGGAAGGCGCAGAGGAGAAAAACTTAGGAAATAGATTTGTCTGCCTCGGCGAGGCAGACCCACAAGAAAAAAGGCAGTTTGTGTGCTAGTGACTTTCGCCTTGAGCGATGGAGTAGCCAGGCTGACCATCAAAAGTGTACAGATTCTCTGTCTGCACGAAATCGATCTTAGTATCACTTAAGCGGTTTAACAACGCCACAATATCGCTATGATTGATCGCCACCGAATCAGCTGCAAGAAATCTGCATCGCCATTGATCTACAACACCCATGCCCGGCACAGGATCAGGCCAAACCTTCGCCCCACGATTACCAATCAAGGTAAGCTTAAGCCGGTCCGTTCCTGCCGCAGCCACTTTCTCATGAACTTGATGCACATCGGCCACGATGTCTACAAACACATCAACACCCTTCAGCTCTTTGGATGTCGTGTAAACAGCCGGAATATCAAGATTTGTTGCCTTATCCGCTTGGTGCGACTTAGCCACATACACTACCGCTTTTAGCTCTTCAGGCTTTTGACCTAAATGCTTGATGATCGCCTTGGCAAATTCGTGCGTTCCTACTTTTTCGCTGCTCTTGCCATCAACAAAGATGTCATACGTATGGATCCCCTGTTCAAGCGTCTTCAACCAAGCATTGTGAATACGCATAGCAGGCTCAGGTTGCCCCAAATGCACCAACATCATCACCGCAGCGAGCAATAGACCTGAGGGATTTGCCATGTTTTGATTAGCTCTACGCGGAGCAGAACCATGAATGGCCTCAAACATCGCACCAAGATCGCCAATATTTGCTGAACCAGCTAAGCCCACCGAACCCGCGATTTGCGCTGCAACGTCAGATAGAATATCCCCATAGAGATTAGGCATGACGATCACATCAAAAGTGTCCGGCCTGTCCGCCAGTTTGGCAGCACCAATATCCACAATCCAATGTTCCTTTTCAATCGATGCATATTCCGCACCAATCTCATCAAAAACCTTATGGAAGAGACCATCGGATAACTTCAGGATATTGTCTTTTGTGAAACAAGTGACCTTTTTACGCCCATTGACTTCAGCATACTGAAACGCATAGCGAATAATCTTCTCACAACCCGTGCGAGTGATCACCTTCAAAGCTTGGACCACATCCGCCGTTTGTCTGTATTCTAGTCCAAGATAGAGATCTTCCACGTTTTCTCGAACAATCACTACGTCCATTTTTGGATGAAGAGTATCGACAAAAGGAGAGTAAGATACACATGGTCTGATATTGGCGTACAACCCTAAAAGCGTCCTAATTGTAACATTGATACTTTTAAAACCTCCGCCCTGCGGCGTGGTGATCGGCGCTTTAAGAAACGCATCCGTATTACGAAGAATTTCCCAGGTCTGCGGTTCAATACCAAACTTCTGCCCTCGCAGATAGACCTGCTCGCCAATCTCAACTTCCTGAATATCGAGATAAGCTCCGCTTTCGGCCAAAATATTTAAAACCGCTTCCATGATCTCAGGTCCGATACCGTCCCCGCGGGCAACAGCAATAGAAGCAACACGTCCCATAGATGATCTCGCTGATTGTGGATTGATTTTGGCTGAATCGTGCCGTTATGGCAATTTTTTTGCTATCTCATTTTCCTATGGTAGATTAAACTACGCGACTTGGAGAGGAGATCCTATGTTAAAAGAGCTATTCGAGCTCAACCGCGCGACCATCAACTATTTTTTCGATCACGTTGATCTAGAAGCCGCTGAGCGCATTTTTACAGTCATGAAAGAATGTGAAGGAACGCTTTGTTTTACCGGAATCGGTAAAAGCAGCGTTGTCGCAAAAAAAATTGCTGTGACAATGATTTCTACCGGAACGCGAGCTCTATACCTATCAGCTACTAATGCATTGCACGGAGACTTAGGCCTTGTGACCGACAAGGACGTGTTTGTCATTTTCAGCAAAAGTGGTGAAAGCGAAGAACTCCTAAATTTAGCTCCCTATATACGCAATAAGGGAGCAAAGCTCATCGCCATCGTATCCCAAACACATAGCCGCCTAGCTAAAGCCTGTAACCTTAGTATCGTGCTACCCGTTGAGCAAGAACTCTGCCCCTTTAATTTAGCCCCAACAACATCTACAACCATTCAAATGATCTTTGGCGATGTCATGACAGTCGCACTGATGCGTGAGAAACGCTTTACATTGGATGACTATGCCTTGAATCATCCTGCAGGACGTATTGGTAAGCGGATTACGCTTAAAGTCGGCGACCTCATGTTAACCGGCAATCGCATACCCACCTGTAAAGGCAGCGATATCGCTTTAAATATATTGTCTGAGCTCTCCAGTAAAGGCTGCGGATGCATTATGGTCGTGGATGAAACCGGAATTTTGGAAGGAATCTTTACAGACGGAGACCTACGCCGCGCCTTGCAACAACACGGAATTGCAGCATTGGAAAAACCAGTCCATGACCTTATGACAACCACCCCACGCTGCATATCGGATAACTTGCTCGCTTGGGAAGCCATGAAGGAAATGGAGAAAGATCAAAAGCGTCCTATTACCTCAATGCCTGTGACAGACGATCAGAAACGGCTGTTGGGACTCATCAAAATGCACGATATTTTGCAATCAGGCCTGTGAACGACCGACCCATTCAACTCTATAGTGGCGTGAAAAGCCAGCTTAAGAAAGACATCCTCTTTCGCGGAAGTCTATTAAGTATATTGGGCATTGCCCTTTGGGTGATCACTGGCGCCATACTACCCAGCCCCTTACTTTCAACCTGGGGCATACCCATATTTTTTGTAGGCGGAAGCCTAATTGCCCTTGGATTGGTGCCTTATAAGCGGCTTACCAGCTTAGAAACACATCCCTTTCATTTGAGTCTGCATGCCGATGGCACAATTATACTCTCACGTAAGGGAAAAGTACGCTGTACCATTACAGTGGACATGATAGAGCGCGTATCCTTCCATGAAGCACCTGGCGTTGTCGGCATTTTGGTATGGTTTAAAGCTGGCGTGCAAGGCCAACCATCATGGAAGCGCTATGGAGCAGATTTATTCCTACCCTACTTCGGCAAACACGCCTATAACACCTTTGTAGACATCGTTAAAACCCCCTGCTAATTCTCTTGGTGAACCAGCACAATATGTTCTGTTACACGTTGAAGCGCCGCTTCGCCGAAGCGGCATTAACACAAGTTACAATAAAATGCCCTCCAAGAAGGAGGGCAAGTCTGTAAAAAGTGTTAAGTGTGTTAGAGAGAAACAACCGTACTATGTGCGGTTTCAGCCTTGGGCCGAATTTGCTTGAGAACCTGTTGCCAATGAGCTAGTTCCTCAGTGTTCAATGCAGAAGATTGGTGCTCACTGACGGAAAATGCATACACCGTGTTATCTGTTAGAAAAACCCGAATAATTGTGTTTACATAACCATTCTTTTCAGGGCATGCACTAAATAGAACAATCTCTGTAGGGGACTTCTCCAGAATCTCTAATGTGAGCGATGTAGACCGCTTTGCCATCTCCAGGCTCGCGATTATGCTACAAGCCTCATCGATAGTCATCTTGACGCACGGCATGACCACAGACAACAGTGATGCAGACTTGTAGCCTTTTTCTGTAAGGGGAGCCAAACGATCTCTTACACACGCACCTGCGTCGGTCTCTACTGCGGTTGTTACTTTCCAATCACTGAAGATACCAAGATCATATGCCTCCTCAAGTCTGTTAACGCAAGACATCAACTCTTTGGGCTGCTTTAGAGCAACCTCACATGGAATCACTAGCGCTGATGATTTCAAAGTACCTAACCAAAAATCATGCTCCTGACTACTCATCATTTGGTTTCTCTTTGTGTATCCGACGCGATGGATTGCCTTCTTGGAAAGGAAAACACGAACCACTTCATGTTGCGGTTGAACGTTCTTATACGGCTCTTGTAAAGACCATTCATAAATAGCCTCCGACTTACTTTTTTCAATCACGTTAAAAGTTGCCTTTCGGCCCGGAAAGGCGGATAAGGTAGACGCTTGCATCGCTTTCAAGAAATGGTCAATGGACTGAGTGGTCCCTTTATTCGACGAAGTTTTGTTGATGCGTTGAAAGCAAATGAGATCAGTCCAATTAGCTGGAGATTGGTCGATTGGTACATATTCGACAATGCCAATATCATTTTGTTGTGACCTGCCGATCTCCTTCCAATCACCGGAAAGATCTACCGTCCTTAATGCGGCCGTATCTGAAAAAAGCGGCTTTTGGGATGCCTCAAGCGAAGCTATCGCAAAACACGCAACGAGAATGGTCATTAGCTTTCGCATAAATCAGATCTCCTCTTTTTTTAGGAAATCAAGTTTGCGTTATATTGAAGTGATTGTCAAATTTTTTCTAACCTAGATAGAACTTTTTGAATCTAGAACCCATTGATTATAGAATTTCGGTGCCTGAGGACAGGCACCTCCACCCACGTTTCCACCGTTAGAAGACTTAAGAGAGCTTACATGAGAAATTAGTGCGATTGACCTATACTTCGATGCCTTGGCACTGGCTTTTGCCTAGCTTTTTTGCATGCTAAGGGCTCTTGAATCAAAACATCTTGTGGTAACGCATCAGCTTCCTGCTTTAATAACGCAACAGCCTCGTCATAGGTTTCAGCGGTACTTTCAACAATTCCTGGCCAGGGTTCGTTACAATCAAAGGTATCGTAATTGATTTTGCCCAGACTAAGGGTCGCTATGCTAATATCTGGATGTAAAAGATCACCACGATCCTTACTACTTATAAAAAGATAAATTTGAACCTTATGAATATCGAAAGGTGGGTCATAGAGATAACTATCTAAGGACGACTCCCTTGCAGTAGAAATAAGTTCGTGGGCACTACCTACCAGTATTTTTCTAATGTCCTTCATAGACAAAGGACCAGTAATCTGAAAGCTCAAACCTAGGCTACGTAACGGCCCACCAGGCATAGCTAAACCCGTTCCACAGCAACTTATTCGGTATTTATTTTCAATGTTGCGTATAGATTTGTTCATTACACCACCAAGTGTACGCATACGCATATATTCGCTACCGTACGCATTCTGGCTACACAAAATAGCTAAGCATAGAATTATACCAGGTATTGCTCTCACAATTGCCGTCCATTTGTCGTAATGAATATGAATATCTGCCTCTGTAGCCTTTCAAAGCCTTATGTAGAACAAAATGACCTAAGAAAAAGCCAGCTCACCATTTGACTTTCAAATTTCGGTGCCTGGAGACAAGCACCGCCACCCGTGTTTCCACCGTTAAAGGGCTTAAGGGAGCTTTACAAAAGGAGTTTAGCGCGATTGACCTATACTTCGATGCCTTGGCACTGGCTTTCGGCCAGCTTTTTTGCATGCTAAAGGCTTGTGTGCTAATTCATCGTGAGGAAACGCATCATTTTCTTCCTTCAATAAAGCAACAGCCTCGTCATAGGTTTCTTTGGTAATTTCAACTTCTTTAGGAAACTCTACCGTTGAATCAAATGTATCGTAGGTTATTACTCCGTCAAGAATACCAGCAACTCCGATATCGGGATGGTAAACTTCTCCCTCCCTACTAGCGATAAAGAGATTTATCTGCACATGCCCCAAGCCAAAAGGGGGTTCATAAAGATATTCATCAATCGAATGATATTTTGCCTGCGTAATTAGTTCGTTTGCGGCACCCACAATAATTTTTCGTATGTCGTTTTTTGTCAGCGGTCCTAATACTTGAAAACTAAACCCTATGCTCCTTAAAGGTCCGCCAGGCATTGACAGCCCCTTTCCACAACAAACTATTCCATATTCTCTCTCAATATTGCGAATGGAGTTCCTTATGACCTTGTGACGAACGGCATCTGCAGATGGCTTCGCCGTCAGCAGTGTCGGTGAAAACACGAGTAATAATAAAAGTAGAGCTATTTTCATATTTTTGTCCCCCCTGATTCAAAAAACACTTTAGAGTGTTTATGAATGGAATGCTTGTATGTTAGGCTACCAAAGGAGTGGTCGTGAAAACTCGCTTTCTCATGAGAATCTATATCAATGATCGTATCTCTGTAAAGGAAGCTTCCTAGCATATCGATGCGGGGTACGAGGTCGCGTAAAGGGTTTTTTGTTCGATAATGCCACACCTGACAACATGTTTTGGGATTAATATACTTTCCAGGTGCTATTGCCACAACACAAATGCGGTTTCGCAGTTCCTCGGGATATGACTCTAATGCACTTCCCACCTCGATAGTGCCTCCACTATGGCAAATAACCAAGATTCTGGCCATGGGATTGTTGAGCAATTTTGCATCCCACGATTCGTGCAATAATCGAACTACGTTTGTGTCTACCTTAAAATATCCGAGAGCGCATTTAATTATGTCAAAAAATGTCCCTCGGGTGCTGTTGTAGACACCATCAAGATCGCATTTAATCATTTCTGCCAAACTTGCAGCAGAATCTTGAGCTTCATCATATTTGTTTTTTATTCCGTTTACGACACATACTGTTTGATTACTATCTGATGAATCGAGGACTGATACGTAAAATTGAGAACTTTTGTGGTGCTTCCTATCGTTATAGTTGCACCCAGAATCACGTTTAGGACGGTTGGCGTGCTTTATGCAGTGCTGACACTGCCTTTCCTCACCGCGCTTACGAAAATGTGGACGATAGTTCCAGCGATTTTGCGCTGGATAGTCTCTAGCGGGTCGTGAACAGTTGCAACATCGTGCAGCGCAGAGTCCATAGAGATCAAGATGTGTTAATGGGTTATTATGCACATAGGCATACAGGTTAGGGCCATCGTCAAAGCCTCTAGGGTCAGGCGTTAGCCATCGCGCGGCATCTGGATCAAAATAGCGTCGTCCAAAATTAATTAGATGGCTTTCCGAATCGTAACGCTTGCTAGCAAATTTCCAGGGATTTATCTGGCTTTGACTTGGTGTCCATCCCCACAACCAACTATGCGTATAAGTGGTATCTTCGCCATATGCGGTATAGCGGTAGGCTTCCTTGACTTCTCCGCTATCACTGTCAACAAGGGCGACAACACTGCCTCTCATGTCATGAATAGGGGCGTATATACTGTCATCAAGCTCAAAGGCTACGGCAGAGCCTATTTCAGCTCCGAGTCCTTGGCCGAGCATACGAAACTGAATTAAATGAGCTCCGGAATAGCAGCCGACTTCCATCTGATCTTGATAGAGATATTTCTCTTCGTCACTCCATTGTTCATCAGAGAGTTTGTGGTGTGTTTTGCTGAGCCTTCGATTAAAGGAGTCATATTGGTATTCCCAGCGATCTGTTGGGGTTTCAA
>CAYTFC010000082.1:0-12713 GCA_964436955.1 uncultured bacterium
AATTATACATCAGCTCGGACAAACTGGGGTGTCCAGTTTTTGGGGGCAACTATAAAAAAGGACATAAAAGACTTAGGAAAAAGGACATAAAGGACGATTAATGCCAAGAACATGTCGTTCTAAGCGTGCGCCCTATCATCCTTCTTTGAGCTCCTCCAAAGAACGCAGTCCGAAATGCTGTAAAAACTGCTTTGTGACGCTGTACAGAGTGGGTCTTCCGGGAGACTCCAGTTTCCCCACCGCTTCAATCAGGTTACGCTCCGCAAGGCTTTGCACGATGCCTGAGCAATCAACCCCGCGCAATGCCTCAATTTGGGGTCGCGTGATGGGTTGGCGAAACGCGATAATAGCAAGAACTTCTGTAGCTGCTTGTGAGAGCTTTTCGGGTCGCTTGTGTCCAAGCAACTGATCTACATAAGCGCCATATGATCCACGTGTTCGGAGAGCAAAGCCTTCAGCGATTTCCACCAACTCAAAGGCGCGTTGTTGATGCTCATACTCCACTTTAAGCTCTTGGATGAGCATAAGAAGCTCTCGCGGAGTAAAGGGATGCACTTCGCTAACAATTTGTCTCACTTTACCGAACGGCAAAGGGGAGTTACTCGCAAATAGAAGGGCTTCTATCACACGTTTGGCCTCTAATTTCGCAGAGAAAAGCACCCCATGGCGTTCTAAAAGAGCTGTCTTGGAATCTTCAAGCATTGTCGGTACTCTCTTCCGGCTGTGTGCGGTTTATCCATACTTGGCCGCTTTCCAGCTCGCGTGTAAGAAGGACTTCTCCGCCTTTCATCAGCTCTAAAATTGCCAAAAAAGTCACGATAAGAGCCAGACGACAACGTTCGGGCGAGAAGACTTCTTCCAGAGTTAACCGCTCTTTAAACAAAAACTCTTTGCGTAGAAAGATAAGGGCATCCGAAACCTTCCACTCCTCATCCTGAATGACATGCGCCTTCATTTCGTGTTTGGATTGCAGAACTCGGCTAAAAAGGCTCGATAAATCATCAAGGCTTAGGTGCTCTATTCCCAGTGAAGGTGGTGTCTCGATATCAACGATAGGCAGAAGGCCGCGATTGTAGTGCGCACCTTGGTTAGCCTCTTTAACGCTGAGCTCTTTAGCAAAGTTCTTGATGCGGCAGTATTCAACGAGTTTTTGTAGGATCTCAAAGCTACCCTCAGGCTCCATTTCCTCACTATCATCAGTTGGCTGAAGTGGGAGAAGACTGCGACTTTTTAGCAGCATCATTGCTGCAAGCGTGCCAACGAATTCGGCTCCGACTTCTAGGGTCTGAGGATTGTCCGCCCCGAACAGGGCCACAAATTGCAGGGCGACTTGTCTTAAGGTGACATCTCGAATATCGATTTCTCGGCGCAGCACCAACTGATACAGGCACTCTAAGGGTCCCTGATAATTATCGAGTGAGCAATGGATCTGGCGCAAAGTCGTGACTAACATGGGCCTCATTAATACCAGGAAATTGCTTTTCTTGGGAGCATCAATTGTGTCCTGTCGTAAAACAATTCAAAAAAATAAAAATAATAACATTAATAATAATTGTTTAACCATTTAGTTGCATGTTATAATTAATTAGTTAAGTTAATTAGTTATCAATGATGTGCGTCGGATTGGCACGCAATTTGCACAAACCGGCCATCTATAACCTGCCGGTCACGGCAAGGGAGAGGGTATGAGTGCGAGACTTAAGCTTTTTGTTTTAGCTACGACGCTGCTTCTTGGGATGCCATTGTCATCAAGGGCCGACGGTCAGTCGTTAAAAATAACCGATGTGAAAACTGTCATGTCGGAGTTGCTCGAGCAGCATTTAGGTGGTCAAACTGTAACGAATGCTAATCTGCAGGATGCAGTTGATCAATTTATAGAGCGTGCTGACCCCTCTCATCTCTATCTTCTAGATATAGAAGCTCATTCCTTACGCAACCTAGGGGCCGACGCCCTAACAGAGGCGTTCGGTTCCTATCAAAAAGAAGACTATGCCATCTTTTCTGAGGCTAACCAGAAGATACAACAAGGGATAGAGCGTTCCAGAAAGCTGCGCCAATTTGATCCCACTACAACAGCAGAGCTGTTTAAACAATCGCAAAAAGTGACCAAAGGGGAAGAAGTCGCTGACTATAATCGTGACGCTTACGCTCAAAATGATAGTGAGCTTGTTCAACGCCTAAAGGCAAATTTTGTGGATTTTATCGTCGACCAAATGGATCGATTTGGGATCCCAGAGGTGTTGGCAAAACCAGATGTTATTGCTTCCAAATATGAACATTCTCTCCGCAAAATGGAGAATGATTACCTCTATAATGGCCGTGACGGCAAGGCCTTAAGCGATGCAGAGCGCGATAACCTGTTCGCATTACATATATTAAAGTCTTTGGCAAAGAGCTTAGATGCACATACCTCTTTCTTTGACGAGGGGGAAGCTATCGACATGAAGAGGCGCTTGGAAAAGGGTTTTCAAGGGATCGGCATCGTTCTAGAAGAAGTTATTGATGGCTTTGTGATTTCTGATTTGGTTACAGATGGACCAGCTCTTCGCAGTGGTAACGTTCAAATTAAGGATCGTTTGCTTAAAGTTAATGGGCAAACAACCCTCGGTCTGACCTTAGATGAAGTGAGCCATGCCTTACGTAAAGCAAGCATTGGTCAAGAGGTTGTATTAGGCCTCGGACGTGGTAGTGAGAGCACTGAAGTTACACTTAAGCCTGAGATGATTGTGGTAAACGAAGGACGTGTAGATACGAGCTTTGAGAAATATCAAGATGGAATAGTGGGAACAATCACCCTGCATTCCTTCTATGAGGGACCCAAAGATGTGAGTGCCGCAAATGACGTTGCTGCAGGTATTGAAAAGCTCAAAAAGCAAGGCAAACTACTTGGTTTGGTGTTAGATCTTCGTGATAATAGCGGTGGCTATTTGACACAAGCTGTCAAAGTAGCCGGTCTATTTATCACTAATGGAGTGGTGGTTATTTCTAAGTATTCGGATGGTGAAGTGCATTACTACCGCGACGTCACTGAATCACGCAATTACACCGGTCCGATGGTCGTATTGACCTCTCGATTGACCGCTTCTGCCGCCGAAATAGTAGCCCAAGCGCTCCAAGACTATGGTGTGGCACTAATCGTTGGAGATGCGCATACCTACGGAAAAGGAACGATTCAAGCACAAACAGTCACTGATGACAAGAGCGCATCCTATTTTAAAGTAACCGTGGGGCAATTCTATACAGTGTCTGGTAAGACAACACAATTGCGTGGAGTAGAAGCTGACGTGCTACTCCCAGGTCAATATAGCCAGATGCGCATCGGCGAAAGCTACTTGAGTAACACAGTATCGAATGATAAGGTCCCGCCAGCCTACCAAGATGATTTAAGTGACGTGGAAGGGCGTGCTAAGGGTTGGTACAAAGAGCATTACCTGCCTACGTTACAACCTAAAGAAACGATGTGGCAGGCTGTTTTACCAGAACTTAAACGCAAAAGCCAGGAGCGCACACAGGCTGAAAAATCCTATCAGCTGTTCCTACAAGAAATTAGCACCTCTCCTAAAATGATTAACGTAGAGGCAGAGGATGCGGCTAGACTGGCTAAATTTGATATTTCGGCATACCAGATGGAAGAAGCCGGGAACATCATAGAGGATATGGTTCAGCTGCAGAAAAGTGTGACTGATACCAACAGCGGTCTGGGCGTGCCTCAAGAACAGTCGCTTACTGTCGGGTTGGAAGTGCATAATTCGATAAAATAATGATTTCGATTGCAAAAATGGCCTCAGTTCCCTATTCTCATTGGGTACTGAGGCCAGATAGCTCAGTTGGTAGAGCAGAGGACTGAAAATCCTTGTGTCGCTGGTTCAATTCCAGTTCTGGCCACTTTAAAAGGAAAAGGTGTCTTGCCTTTTCCTTTTTTTTTTGTCTCCAAGAAAAACGGAGATCCAACAGAGTTAGTAATTTTCTCCTAATCATCCAAAACAGATATTCAAAAATATTCTTATAAATTGCTTTTGAGTGTCGGTACCGTTGAATTTATGGTAATTAGATAAATGACCATTCTATACTCAGAATCATTGTATGAGACAGTTTTAAACCCGACTTGCCACCCAATGCTGTCAACTTAAAATAAACCTTTGTTAATGCCGCTTCGGCGAAGCGGCGCTACAACGCGTAACAGAACATTTAGCGCTACTTTGTTGAATTGGCAGGGTAAATATGTTCTTTAATTTGACAGCATTGACTTGCCACCTAAATCGCGCTTGAAGGCTATGGTAATAATGTACTGAAGACATTATGCTTTTACCATGAATCAAAGCAAAACTCTGTCTTTGCCAGTTCGTTCCGGGGAATGGTCGCTATTTGGAGCGATGTTCTCACTCGTATGCCTTGTTCACCTCAACTTTTGGCTGTTGCGCAATATTCGCAATACCTTGGTTGTAGCGGATCGGGGAGGTGCTGCGGAGTTTGTTCCCTATTTTGAGCTTTGGGCCACGCTGCCCGCCACGATTCTCATGACATGGGGTCTATCTCGTCTGTTGCGGCACTTTGCGATCGAAACTGTTTTTTATATCGCGACCTCAGCTTTTCTCGCCTTTTTTATTGTATACGCCATATGGCTCTACCCCTATTCGCAGACGCTTCCTATCGCGGAATTGCATGGTTGGGGGCCTGGGATCGTTCTGAATAACTGGATCCCTGCGTTATTTTATACTTCGTGCGAGCTATGGAAGGTTGCGCTACTTTCGGTACTTTTTTGGGGATTTGCAAATCGGCATCTACGCATGGACCAGGCGAAGCGTTTTTATGCGCCCTTGCTTTTAGGGGGCAGCGTGGGGGCTCTTATAGCGGGTCCGATTACTGTTTTGTGCACCACATCCACCCAGTCTTGGGGAAGAACGATCTACCTGTTGCTTGCGATTGTGGTGGCTACCGGTATTGCTAGCCTGTTTGTCTTCCGATACCTATCTCGTCTGTTAGCTTCTAACTCTCCATCTACAAACACAACACGCGCCGCAACCAGCACCTCTTTGATGGGTAGTATGCAAACCGTGGTGTCCTCGCCTTATTTAAAGTGGTTGCTAGCAATTGTTGTGGCAGATTATTTGGCTTATACCCTTGGAGAGGTCGTTTTTTTGAGCGCCTTAAGGGAATATTGCCCAGACCCTATGGCCTATTGTCGTTACATGGGTCAATTGACATTTTGGAGTGGACTTCTCACCGGTATCAGCGCGGTTTGGATCGCTCCGCAACTTCTGGAAAGATACAGATGGGGAGTTGCTGCGATGGTTACACCCGCAATTTTTTTTGTGACGACGACTCTTTTCTTTTTTGTCGTATGCTTTCGCAATGAGTCTTGGATGCAGGATTGGATTCCTGGAGTCTCTCCTCTATCACTCGCCGTGGCGTTAGGTAGTGTTAAACACTGTTTGTTGCGCGCGGCTAAATTCACGCTTTTTGATGCGACACGCGAGTTGGCCTACGTTCCGCTGGACAGAGACATTCAAATGCGCGGCAAGCTTGTAATTGACGGCATTGGATCTCGCGCCGCGCGCGGGATGTCATCCCTGTTAAATATGGGGTTGGTGGCTTTTGGAGGGAGCTTTATGGCGTCAGCTCCCTACGCCGGCGGCCTAGCATTAGGTTTTACCCTGCTCTGGATGGGGGCTGTGCGTTCTTTTGATCGCCTGTTTGAGCACAAGCTTCCAGCCGAAAGCTGCCAATAATAGCTTCAAAGATTGCCTCGTAGCGTGCATAGGCTGCCACTTCTGCAGTGAAATTGATGATGTAGATTCTTTCATCCAAAATCATCTGATATTGCAAAATTTCCGCGGTAACGCCCCCACGTGTTAACACCGCACGAAACCAACGCGATTCATGGCCATCGATGATTCGCGATCCGCTTTGCGTCAATTCGAATTTGGTAGAGTGCTTCTCTAAAGCTTGTACGCTTTTAGCATAATAGTCCTCTAACGAAATGGAATTCTCCAGAGGATCCACCCAGATTTCTACGCTCTCAAAGCTCTTATCCTCGGCGTTCTCTGCGGGAGACACAGCCGCGATGTCATCGTCTTCGCCAATGACCTCAATTCTCCAAGTCGATGGGACATCGACGCTAAAGCAGCCATTCTGATTGACATAGTTCATGTATGTCAAAGATGACTGTTGTTCAGCTTGAGCAGACCCACTCGCCAAGCTGATTATTAATAGTATTGAACTGAATATTATATTTCTCATACGACTACTATTTAGTTACATGTTAAAACAATAGCATATTGAACTAATTACTCAAAGTTTGATAAAGATCGCATTAAGAAGTTTACCTTGAGTATTGTTGCGAGATATGCTTAAATACTGCGAGTTACAAAGGATATGGTGATGCGTAATGTTATTTTTGCCCTTCTGACACTGGTTTCAGGCACTTTAGTGGCCGAGTTATCTATTGAAGACAAAGTGGGTCAGCTGTTTTTTGGGTTTATCAATACCGAAGCATTAGATGAAGAGGATATTGAATTTCTAAAGCGTTCGCATCTTGGAAACATCATCTATTATCGGTGGGCAAATGGATTGCATTCCCCGGATCAGGTGCGCCATCTTTCGAAGCAATTGCATCAGGAAATTCATGCGAATACAGGAATGATACCCTTAATTGCCGTGGATCAGGAAGGTGGAGCTGTCAATCGATTGACCGCAGGCTTCAGTGTTTTACCATCGGCAGAGGTCCTGGGAAGATTAAATGATCCAGCTAAGCTCTATGCACTAGCTCACGTCGCCGCGACCGAACTAAGGGCAGTAGGCATCAATATGAACCTGGCACCAGTTGTTGATGTCAATAGTAACCCCCTTAATCCTGTCATCGGATCGCGATCGTATGGATCGGATCCTGAAATTGTGTGTCGTATGGCGGAATCCTTCATAAAAGCACATCATGATGCGGGAGTTGCAGTCGTTTTAAAACACTTTCCCGGGCATGGCGATACCAATGTGAATTCCCATTATGGTCTTCCTGTTATTGATAAGTCTTTTGAAGACCTAGAAATGATGGAATTAGTGCCATTTCGCAAACTTACCCCAATAGCTGATGCGGTTATGACCGGTCATTTGCTTGTTCCCGCTTTAGATGCCGAGAATCCTGCCACGTGCTCTTCTCTAATTTTAGATGGGTTGTTACGGCGAAAATGTCACTATCAAGGCCTTATTATCTCTGATTCTTTAAACATGCGCGGGATTGTGCCTAATCAAGCGACGTTCCACGAAGTCGTTATTGGTGTCGCTGAAGCGGCTATTCGATCCTTTGAAGCCGGTTGCGATATGTTAATTGTTGGACGTTTAGATTGGGCGGACTTCATATCAACGCCACAGCAAGATAGGGCTCTATTGGAACAAGTGCTTGCTCGCTTTTGCGATGCTGTTAGAACGAGACGCATTTCCCAAGAGCGTCTAGATGCCTCGCTTGAACGTATTAATTACATCAAACTTAGTAAGTTAGCCCGATCCCTTCAAATCATTTAAGTAACATCCTAAATCGTACCCATGCCCGAGCCCTTGTCCGCATTCTGCTATGTGAACTTGTCAAGTCATTCGATTTTATTAGTTACCATTCGTTCGGGAGAATTGGGAGATTTTTTTCGGGCACGGGCTCGGGTACGATTTAGGATGTTATTGGGATGAGCTGTGGGGATCGGGTGCCTTTCGTCTTTTTCCTTTGATTTCAAACGCTTTTTTCCCTATACTGCCAGGTATTATCGTATGAAAAGATGCGGTGTTGGTCTATTTTGCTGCTGTCATTAGCGCGTAGACTACTAAGACCATACCGTTTATTGGAGGAAATTTAACCATGTACGCGATCATTAAGACCGGCGGAAAGCAATACCGAGTCGGAGTAGGCGACGTTATTGACGTTGAAAACCTCGGTCTCGAGCAAGGTGGCGAAATTAAGTTTGACGATGTGCTCTTCGTTAATGACGGAGATAAAACCCATGTTGGCATCCCTAACGTCGCAAACTTTTTCGTATTAGCTGAGTTTGTAGAAGCTGTATTGGGACCAAAAGTTGTCTCTTACAAGTACAAAAGACGTAAGCGCCAGAGTGTAAAAAATGGCCATCGTCAGCAATACTCTCGTATTAAAATTACGGGAATTTCGTCATCTCGCAAAAAAGAGTCGGAGGCTTAAACCATGGCACATAAGAAAGGTCAGGGGTCAACCCGAAACGGACGAGATTCACATTCACAGCGCCTAGGCGTTAAGAAGTCTGGTGGCGAGATAGCAAGAGCGGGCAATATTCTTGTTCGTCAGCGCGGCACCAAATGGCACCCAGGAAAGAACGTTGCTCGTGGTAATGACGACACACTATTCGCCCTCGTTGATGGAACAGTAACGTTTCACCGTGGACGACGTACATCTGTGTCAGTTATTCCTGTAGGTGAGTAGTCACTTTCCGCGTTTTTCTTAACTGAAAACGATTCTGGGCGATAGACAACCGTCTTATCGCCCATATTTTTTATAATTTCATTTAAAATGGTAAAAAGACGATGTTCGTCGACCGTGTCGTACTAGAACTAAAAGCTGGCAAAGGTGGCAACGGTATTGTTGCATGGCGCAGAGAAAAGTTTATCCCCAAAGGCGGCCCATCTGGCGGAAATGGAGGAAAAGGCGGCGATATCGTCGTGCAAGCTAATATTCAGATCGCCTCCCTAGACTGGTTTCGTCATCGTCGACAACTACATGCAGAAAATGGCCACCAAGGCGGGTCTAACAACCGCCAAGGCAAGAATGGGAAGGAGATGCGCCTCATCGTCCCATGTGGAACATTGGTCAAGAACGCCGACACTGGCGAAGTGATTATGGACCTTACCGAGGATGGACAAGAGTGGATGGCGTGCCAAGGCGGCAAGGGCGGTCGCGGCAATGACAGCTTTAAAACATCTATTAATCGCGCACCTAATACCTGCACTCCCGGTAAAGAGGGACAACTGCTTCGAGTGGAACTTGAGCTCAAGTTGATCGCAGATGTTGGGTTAGTGGGATTCCCCAATGCAGGAAAATCGACATTAATCGAGGCCGTCTCACAAGCACGCGTGAAGATAGCTCCTTATCCTTTTACAACTCTACATCCTAATCTGGGCCAGTTAGAGCTAGAAGATTATCGCAGAATCGTTATTGCCGATATTCCAGGTATTATCGAAGGAGCACACCTCAACCGCGGTTTAGGTTTCGAATTTTTGCGTCATATTGAGCGTACTAAGCTTCTTATTTTTATTCTTGATGCGTCGGGAATTGATGGTCGTGATCCCACAACTGATTATCAAGTACTTCGTGATGAACTAGGTGCGTATAATCCTGAACTATTGGAACGCCCTTCACTCGTGGTTCTTAATAAAATTGATGTAGACACCGCAGAAGAGAACATCAAAGACTTTAAAAAGAAATTTCGCTTTAAAAAAGACCAACTCCATGAGATCTCCGCCGTTACGGGTCAAGGAGTTGATCAACTAGCGAATCACATTCGCGACGTTGTTGGCGTTCTATAATTCTTTAGTAGTTTGAAAAAATCAATTAGCATTCCTGTATAATGTTCATAAAGACGTTATTTTGAGAGGTCTTTATGGAACGTACTCCCAGCAATTCAAATTTAACTCCTGCACAACAACCTACACCGGGTCAAGAGGTTGAGTCAAAAGAGATAATATGGGTGCGGACGGTTAAACCAGTTGACAATGAGATCCTTGCGAATTTAGTAGGTAGGGTTGAATCCCTGCGCGAATGTGTAGATACCGCTCTACCTTTCGAAGGTATGGGTAGGATTGCAGCGCACATACAAAGCGAAGTCGTAGCTGTCCCTATTTTAAATGTGCGACTGCAGGAAAATGAAGTCGCTCCGAATACTCCCCCTCTTCTCCAACCCAAAGTTCCTCAGCAATCCTTCCCACCACTAATTCCTTATTTTGCCGGGGCAAATGTTATGTTTACTGCTGATCATTGCCAGGGGCACGATCCGCATACCCACAAATTGAACCCAAGGGAGCTCGAAAACCTTAATCCTGTCAGTAAAAAGGTGCTTTTGCTCGCTTTGCGTGGGCAACTCAAGGAAAGCAAGAATGATGCAACGTCCAGTCAAGCTGATCGACTGATTAAAACAAAAGCAGAGATTGAGGATGTAGCGCTGAAGCTAGCTGTTGCGGAAAAGAAGGCGGGTCGCTTCTTTCGTTCAACAGAAGATAAGATGACTATTGCCCATCTTAAAGAAAATCTTGGAGCACTTAAAACACATTACCATAACTTAAAATCGACAGAAAATGTTAATAATCTTCCGCAAATTTTTAGTGGTCGTGAGGCTCAATTAGAGAGAGATAAAACAAATCTTCTAGAAAGCAAAAAAGCGGAACTCACACAAGTTTCAGCTTCCATCAAAGAAATAAAATCTGGATGGAATCGATTGAGTTTTACCCGCTCCAGAGGGGCCAACCAGGAGCTTCAATCCCTCAAAAAACAACAAGCAAAAGTGTCTAGTGATCTAGCCAAATTAGACGAAAACGGGTTTACTGGTAATCTTATACAAAATATTTACCTGCAAAAACTAAACAATCTGCAGGCGAATATTGCCCTGGTTGAGACTGCCTGCCGGAATGATGATAAAATTAATGTTAGTGGCCAGGATAAATGGATTGATGATGTCAAAGCGGATGTACCCGAATTTATAAAGGAATTATTGATGGGTAAACAGGTCAATGCATGGGAAATTTTTCAAAAAGAACAGGAGTTTTCTACAAAGCAGGCATTGAATTTGGAGATAGTAAAAGATTGGGTAGACACTCATAGTAATACCTTGCCACCGAATATGCGAACAGTACTCAGCCAACTTCCGCCGATTTCACTAAAAGCAGCTCAAGAATATGGCTTGGATATAGGGCCTGCCAATAAACCTCCCTTTTTTAGCGAGGTTGCTCCAGGACTTCTTCTAGGAAATCAAAATGCCTATGTTTTTGCTACAAAGGATTCCAAGTTTGCTAACGTTCTATCTCTTAGAGACAATGCAGGACAAAGTGACCCAGAAATCAACGGGCATCGACATCTTATTGCTTTGGAACAAGATTTTCCAGGGTCCCGAGTTGAGAATGAGATAGTGACATGGACTCCTAATCAGGCAAAGGAACATTTTGATACGTGTCATAGTGTGATCAAGCAGGGAATTATAAGAGGAGGCATTTTAGTACAATGTCAAGAGGGGAAATCTAGAAGTGCGAGTGCGGTAATTGCTTATCTGATGAAAGAATATAATATGCCTCTAGCCGTGGCATATGAAATGGTGCGTGGTCAACGTCCCATGATAGAGCCTACGCCAGAGTGGACTGCTATGTTAGGCAAATACCAAGAATTTTTGGGTATTAGTGGTGATTGGAAGCATATGATAACTGAAGAGCGTAAAACTCAATTATTAGAAGATGCTCAATTTTCATTCTTGAGATAGTTGTATAAATTGCTTCCATAAATCAAACATTAGATAGCAATGTAATTATGGATTTGTTCCCTATTAACACAAATTCCGCGTCTTCCTCTCGTGCGCCATTGCCCGAGAGCAATGGATCCATGATTAATTCAATTGGCTCATTTTTTAACCTAACTTTGTATCCAGGGGTGACGATGAAACAAGCTCTGAGAGTTATTCAAAGTTTTGCTCAGGCACGCCATTTGGTTGACCAAGGATAAATAAAAAATAAAAAAACTTGCTTTCCCTGTGGTGAATCGGGCATTTATACCTCTTACAAACTGAGACCGAATAACCGAGGGAGTCACGCATGCGTGCCATCTACCTGTTCTTACTACTCGCATTCATAGGCGTCGGATCGTGGTGGATCTACCATAACGATGGAGCTGTGCGAGGCTTTGTATCTTCGTACACAGAGAATTCCACCAGTCAATTCTTGGCTTTAGAGCCTACTTACAGTGTGACTCAAGTGATGGATTCCCATCGAAATGAAATTCCTTCCCTTAAGGATGATGCGCGATTGATTCCGGCACTAAAATTCTATCCTTATCTGCTTATGGATGTGACTTACAGCCAGAACAACAAAGGAAGACGAGACGGCGTTGTTTTGTGGAGTATGGATGACGGCGAGATGATTCTCGATACCACATCCTGGAATGTGACGCGTGGCTTTGGCTCCTTGTTAACCGCAAATGCGACGGATTCGGATTTTCGTGTTGTGAAGGCGGTAGCAGCTCGTGGGAATACGATTTCTCGTGAGCAGCTTCGCAAGGCGCTAGGAGTTGATTCTGAAGTGTTGGATGAATGGCTTGATGGTGCACGGCGCAATAACCTTATTATTATGGATGGCAACCTCGTTCGCTTGCGTGTTCCTGATGCAAAAGTGGACGTGCAGCCCTTCACACAAATTGGCCAGCGCCTAATCACAAAATCTTACACGCATGTGCAAAGGCACCCTACGAAGTTCACGAAGGATCAGATTACTGATGCGGCTCAATCAGTATTTGGGCCAAATGTAGCGATTCGCGGGACCAAGGAAGTGTTTTTGCCTGTGTACAGCATTTCAATAGCTAACGGTGATGGTTCTATTCAGACCACCTATTGGAACGCGTTGAATGGTCAGCGTTATGCGCCGAAAGGCGTAGCGAACATCGCGACGCCTTAGACCTTGATTGCTACCAAAACTTGCCGCATAAGTCTTGAATTTGATCAGCTGCTATGGAT
>CAYTFC010000083.1:0-12645 GCA_964436955.1 uncultured bacterium
CTGCATCTGATATATCGCTATGAGCGCTAGATGAAGTTTTGGTAGCAATCAGGGTTCTAGTTCTAGGACTTAGAAGTCAACTCGCTCGCTGTACAGGTTTGGTATTCAATTCAAATAAAAACTTGATTAATATTTTAAATTTTAGTAAAATACTAAATAACAAATAATAATAAACGATATAAATTAAAGAGAGACATTATATGAATATAACCCTGGTTAGTTATAATGTTAGAAATAATACGACTCCTTTACCTAAGGCTGATCAGACTGCAAAGAAAAATGCGTCAAGCGTTGTTTCAAAAACCATCGCGATAGTCAAAACGATGGTGGGTGTTTGGAGTACTTATAATTTAGTCGATACGGGATTAGCCCGAGTTCTCGCTCTTGAAACACTCGCGCATGGCACCGGGCCGTTGGGTTATATTGGCATATTTCTAAATGGTGCTGACCCAAATTACGGAGGCGTCGATTTTGGTTCGAGTGCAGGGTATGGGTCTGCGGAATTTATGGAGAACTCTCGGAATTTTTTTCACGTCTTTAGGGATTCCACATTTGACGCCCGATTTACCGTTTTAAGTCTTCCCTATAGAATTGGCACACCAAAACTTCATTCTATTCTTTCTGGTATGGCTACATTTAACCGGTGTTCAATCGCAGAATCATACAAGCAAATTGCATCTTTGGTCGGCGGAATCTTTGGAGCGTTAACTCCTATACTTAAGTTCAGATACACTCTTGAAGAGGTCATGCAGTGCACGCATTCTTTTTGCCTAGAGGATGATCCTAACTATAGGGGCTGGGCGTATCGAACTCCCAATGTCATGAGCGCTAGTCGGCTCGGAATTACCGGAAGCCTTTTACATGGGATTGATTCCCAAATCATAGACCGAATGGCAGCAGACCCAGTGAAGGTGATATCAGGTGTGGGATTGCTTGTTTTAGCTGCGGTAACGGCGAGAAAAACGTATCAGTATATTAAACGTGAAAGGAACGAGCCTTCCGAGCGACCAGAGGAGCTGCAAAAACCTTCATTTTTTCAAAAATTTAAACGGATAGCTATAAAAGCAATAGAGGCTTCACCAGAAATATTTGTTGTGATGACGGTAGCTGTCTCACTTTTTGCACTCAATGCTGACAATGGTTTGCTGGGTGCTGCGCTCAGTAAGTCTCAAGAGGTAGCTTCCCACTTGATCGCGTCTGCTTTGACACAACCAGAGTCGCTAGTAAAAGTAGGATTCTCTATGCTAGCAATGGCCGCAACACGTAGGACCTATCGAAATTTGATGCAGCAACCCCTGGCGGCCGAACAAAAAGCTAACGGAAAATTCACCAAAATACTTAAAGCATCACTAAAACATAGCTCTCGGGCAATTTTCGCCATAATGGTTATAGCCCTCAACACTCTCTGAATTCCTCTGCAGTGAAGCGATCCGGATGCTTTTGTGCTCTCAAGCCACGTGGTCCACTTAGACAGACTCTAAGTGGACCCTTTGTGTGAAAAAGGAGTTTACCTTCTTCTTCAATGCTGGTAGTTTCTTCCAAATTTAATTGTGGACCAATATGGAGCAGGCAATTCGCGACTAATCGATAGCTTAAGTCAATTTTTTGTTAAGCAAGTCGTTAACTACTTTTGGAGAGGCTTTTCCTCTAGTTAGCTTCATGACTTGACCCACAAGAAAGGCAAATGCTTTCTCTTTGCCGGCTTTGTAATCGGCGGCGCTTTGTGCATTATCGGCCAAAACTTGATCGACTAAAGCTTCAATTTCTGCTTCGCCGTGCATTGGCTGGTAGTCTGGGTTGGCGTCAACGATTTCTTTAACCGTTTTTTTAGGCGTTGCTAGCAAATCATCAGCTACGCTTTTAGCTATTCTGCCTGTGATGGTTCCTGCATCAATCAAATTAATCAGTGCAGCAATTTCTTTGGCAGGGATGCCGAGATCGACAAGCGTCTTTCCAGATTCTTTTAGGCGTCCCGCAAACTCAATCACAATCCAGTTGCAAAGGGCACGGGCATTTTTACAGCTTTTGAGCCCTTCTTCAAAATAGTCCGCCAACGGTTTGTCGCTGGTCAGCACGAATGCGGTATCGGCGGAAAGGGCCAGCTCGCGCACATAGCGTCGTAGTCTCTGTAAGGGCATTTCCGGCAGGGTGTTACGCACTTCTTCGATATAGGCATCTGTCAAAACAATCGGTACTAGATCTGGCTCAGGACAATAACGGTAGTCGTCGGCATGTTCCTTACGACGCATCAGCACCGTTTCCTTCTTGCCAGCGTCCCAGCGGTAGGTAGCTTGCTGGATGACGGTTTTGATGTCGGCGGTCGGATTGCGATTGTACTCTCTAATCTGTCGTTGGATTTCGGCTGCTAGTGCCAGCTCCAAGAAGTTAAAGGAGTTCATGTTCTTAATTTCGATTTTATTGCGCAGGCCAGTTTCACCCTTTTTGCGAACAGAAACGTTGGCATCGATACGCAACGAGCCTTCTTCCATGTTGCAATCGGAAGCATCGAGATACTGCATGATGCCTTTGACAGCCATGGCGTAGGCAGCGGCGTCTTTAGGAGTATGCATGCACGGTTCTGAAACGATCTCTAGCAGCGGAACACCAGCGCGGTTGTAATCCACTCCAGCAAAATTCGAGAAGTGTTTGAGCATACCTGCGTCATCTTCGAGATGCGCATGATGGATCTGGAACGTTTTTTCCACTCCACCGACTTCTACAGTAACTTCTCCACCGATGACAATGGGTTCATAAAACTGTGTAATCTGAAAGTTTCGCGGGCTGTCCGGGTAGAAGTAAGATTTGCGGTCGAAGCGGCTGACTTTGGCCACTTCAGCGCCTACAGCGCATCCAAATTGTGTCGCTTTGCGAACAGCTTCCTGGTTTAGCACCGGAAGACTTCCGGGCTGGCCCGTGCATACCACGCTAATATTGGTATTGGGCTCATCGCCAAAGCGGTTTGGAGCCGAGCTAAAAAGCTTGCTGCGCGTATTGAGCTCGACATGGATTTCAAGGCCTATGACGGCTTCCCAGGAATCGTGGTCAGTCATCTCTGTCGTTCTCCTACTTAGCTAGTTCGGGTATAGACGCTTGTGGAGTTGTCGCGCGTTCGAAGGCGTAAGCACTGGCGAAGACATCCACATCGCGTTTCTGAGGGCCCATGAATTGAATACCTAGCGGCTGCCCTTTTTCGGTAAAACCGGAGGGAACGCTAATGGCTGGAATACCTGCAAGGTTCGCTGGAATGGTGAAAATATCTTCCAGATATTCGCGTAGTGGATCGCTGATGGATCCTTGTTCAAAAGCACCATCGGTTGTGACTGGTGTAACGACCAGATCACATGTGGCAAATGCTGCTTCAAACTGGCGTATAATGAGTGTACGCACCTTTTGTGCTTTGCGGTAATAGGCATCTTGAAAACCAGATGAAAGCACATAGGTTCCGAGCATAATACGGCGCTTAACCTCTTTGCCATAGCCAGCTTCTTTGGAGAAGTCATAAACCTCTGACAAGGTTTTGGCGTCTGCAGCGCGTTGCCCATAGCGAATGCCATCGAAGCGCGCTAGGTTTGTGGAGGCTTCCGCTGGAGCAATAATGTAGTAGGCTGCGATGCCATTCTTTAGCAGGGATAGGTCAACATCTACGATGGTTGCGCCGAGCTTCTTTAATGTCTCTAGCGAGGCGTCAAAGTTGGCGCGAGTGTGGGCAGGAAGTCCTTCGAGAAATTGCCAAGGCACTCCGATTTTTTTGCCGGGAAGCGCCGTTTTCAAGTTGTTGATGTAGTCCTCGGGGCCTGTTGGCAAACTGGTGGAATCGCGTGTGCAATGGCGTCCGAGCACTTCCATTAGAAGCGCAGTATCTTGAACTGTGGTAGCAAAAGGGCTGATCTGATCAAGGGAGGAGCCAAACGCCACCAGACCATACCGCGAAACGCGTCCATAAGTTGGCTTAAAGCCTACAATGCCACAAAGGGCTGCGGGTTGACGTACAGAACCCCCGGTATCACTTCCAAGAGCCAGCGGACATAATCTGGCCGCCACAGCTACTGCAGATCCCCCGGATGACCCGCCTGGAGTCCAATTTAGGTTCCATGGATTGTGCGTTTTCATCAGTGCTGAGTGTGCTGTGGAGGAGCCCATAGCGAACTCGTCCATGTTGGTTTTACCGATGATGATGGCATCTTCAACTTCGAGAAGTTCGGTAACGGTAGCGTCAAAAGGTGCGCGGTAATTGGTCAGAAATTTGGAGCCGCAAGTTGAGGTGACACCATTAACATGGATGTTGTCTTTGAGTGCGATAGGAACCCCAGCCAACTTGCCGAGTTCGTCTCCACGAGCCTTTTTGGCATCGAGAGCCATCGCTTTTTCCACAGCGCGTTCAGTCATTACCGTTATGAAAGCACCGACTTGCGGGTTCAGGCGCTCAATGCGCTCCAAAAAGTACTTGGTGATTTCTAGGGCTGTGCGTTTGCCACTAACAAAACTGTCGCGTATTTGAATAGCAGTTTCTAAATGCATGTGTGTATTGCCTTTTTCAGGATGGCTCTTGCTGAAGAACGGGAGGAACTCGAATCATACCTCCAACATGGTCTGGAGAGTTGGCCAAAAATACTTCACGAGGGAGCGTTTTGCCAATGGTATCTTCGCGAGTGACATTATTCATGCCGGCGATGACGTTGCTGCAAGGGGGGACGCCTTCGGTGTCGATGGATTGCAGCTGATCTATGTATTCTAGAATACGTTGCAGATCTTTGAACATCGCTTCAGCGTCTTCTTCGCTGTAGTGAATGCGGCAAAGTTGGGATAAGTAGCGGATGGTCTCTTTGGTAAGATCAGCCATAGCGTCTCAATCTAAGCGGGTTTAAAGCCGCGGATTGTACAGACACTCGGCAAAACAGGCAAGATTACACTTCATTTCACTAGATTACACTAAATTAGACTTTGTAGCGCTGCTTCGCCGAAGTGGCATTTCGTTCCCGATCTAATTTCACGAAAAAATGGTTTTTTTGTGAAATTATACGCAGATACTTGTAGATATTTTCACAAAAAGATGCTATTTTTGTGAAAAAGGAGCGTTTCATGCATCAAAGTATTGAGTCTAAGGTAAAAGACCGAGTCTTAGATCATGGTCCGGGTTGGTGTTTTACTGGAGCGCATTTTTCGGACCTTGGCAATGATGATTCCATTCGTAAAGCGCTCTCCATTCTGCAAAAGCAAAATATTATCCGAAGACTAACTCAAGGTGTTTATGACTATCCCAAAACTCATCACTTATTGGGAATAATCCCTCCGGATTTAACTGACGTTGCTCGGGCGATTGCGGACAAGAATGGAGTTCAGATTCAACCTGCTGGAGCCTATGCGGCGAACCTAGTAGGGGTCTCAGAGCATGTGCCTGGGCGTGTGGTTTTTTTAACGGAAGGACCATCAAAGAGGGTCAAAATTGGCAATCAAGAAATTATATTTAAGAAGACCACTACTAGGATGATGGCTGCTGCAGGAACTAAAGAAGGTCTTGTTATTCAGGCACTAAAGAACTTGGGAAGAGACCGCATCAATTCAACAGTGCAGATAAAAATTTTTCAATTTCTTAACGGCGCAACCGAAAAAGAAATTAGACAAAATTTAAAATTCGCACCACAATGGGTTCGTTCCCTAGTTTTCGCAATAATGGAATTTAAGCCATGAATGCCATTCATTTATTAGCTAACCATGAACGAGAACTTTTCTTTAGAGCAGCGGCTGACATACGGAAAATACCCTTAGGAATTATTGAGAAGGATTTTTGGGTTGTATGGGTGCTAGAAATGCTCTTTGGTATGGAGACAATCAGTCCCTACCTCACTTTTAAAGGCGGTACATCTCTTTCTAAGATATATGGATTGATTCACCGGTTTTCTGAGGATATCGATCTTTCCCTTGAAAAAGATTTTTTTGGCTTTGTAGGAGCTTCTGACCCCGAAAAGGCTCCTTCAAGGAAAAAACAACAGGCCAATTTAGAAAATCTTTCGAAAACTTGTTCTCACTATGTTCAGCACAAGCTGCTACATGAATTGAAGGATGTCATTGCCACACAACTGGGTACAAACGAAGACTGGGAAGTCTTTATTGATAAAGACGACTGCGACGGCCAAACGATACTGTTCCGATACCCAAGTGAAACTCCTAAGATTGGATATATACGTCCCATTGTTAAAATCGAAATTGGTGCCCGATCTGAGCACTGGCCAGTCAGTGAACACAGAATACAAAGTTATGCAAAGGACGCATTGCAAGAAAAAATGCATGAACCTGAAGTGCGAGTTCGCGTTCTTAACGCGGAAAGAACTTTTTGGGAGAAGGCCACCATTCTTCATCAATATGCTCACTTGCCAGAAGATAAAAGGCTTCCTCCTCGTATCTCAAGGCATTTTTATGACTTTTTTCGTTTACTAAATTCCGAAGTGAAGGAAAAAGCCCTGGAGAACCTTGACCTCCTTAAAAGGGTAGCAATTCACAAAAGCATTTACTTTTCGTCAGCTTGGGCAAACTATGCAAGTGCTTGGAAGGCGTTGAAGTTGTTTCCTTCAAATAAGGTTATTGCAGAACTTACCCAAGACTACATTCTGATGAAGGATATGTTTTTTGGAGAAGTTCCGGAGTGGGAATTGATATTAGATACGATTGTCGATTTTGAGAAAGAGTTCAACCAGCTGCAATCCCTGCGTTTGACTAATTCCCGTTTTATGCTACAAATGAACTAGAACTTGGAGGGCTAATGTTCGATAGCTTTAATTCGCCTAACGCCATGGCACTTATCCTTTCGCTTGTGATTTTTGCGGTCACAAGTTCACTTATCGTTTATCGTCTTGTTCCCTTTATCATTACTGTTGCGTTACTATTCTTCTGGTTAGCGTCTGGTTTTGCCATAGCTAACAATGAAATTATCAACACCTATTTGGGCACATACATCACTGAGAAAGACAAAGCAGCTATCGATAGTTTAGATGAACCCGAATCCATTGCGGCTGCCAAGCAAAAGATTTCGGCAATTTTCATGGAAGTTGTCAACACACTCTCCAATAAAAAATCAGATCCATCTCCGCCGAAACCCTAGCCTTCTTTTCTTGTGACCTTTCGTATATAATGCACATAAGCATTACCTTATGTGGATTTCATGCTTGTTTGTGTCGTTATAAAAGAATTCTTTCTAGATATAGCCTTCCCGTCTTTATTGCCATTGGAGCGACCATTGGCTGTAGCTCTTACTTGCGATGAAGGAACTAGTGTCGTAGCTGCGTGCGGCGCGACCGCTTTGCGGTCGGGAATCCACCGCGGAATGCCAGAATCGGAAGCGCGTGCACTTTGCCCCAAAGGATTGTTTGCGTTTGTAGATTTGCCAAGTGCTGAAGAGGCTTTTGCGAAAGCGCTCAATGCGTTGGAATCTTTTTCCCCTACTATTGAATCGCTAGGCATTGGCAGTGCGCTACTAGATTTTGGCGTGATGCCCGATTCTGATAAAACGCGCAAAGAAGTCAAAAAGCTGATTACCTTTTTGGAACGCAAACTACGCCATGTAGCAAGTGTCGGAGTTGGTGAAGGGCGCTTTGTTGCGACGGTTGCCGCTAACGGAGCCGGGCCGGGACAAGCTATTATTGTGGCGGCTGGAGAGGAATCAGACTTCTTGCATGCTCAACCCACTTCCTGCTTACCGATTAGTCGAGAAACTTCACGACGTTTAGAGCTTTTAGGCGTTTATACTGTAGGAGATATTGCGAAGCTCCCGCAAGATGATCTTGCAAATCTGTTTGGCAACGAAGGCTGCTTGATGGCTTCGCTAGCTCATGGCAAGGATGAGGCTTTAGTATCTGCGGAACGTCTTGTGGAGGCTCTCACACGTTCTGTAAGCTATGATTTCCCCGTTGAAGGTGGCGAACTGTTGTTTGGCGATGTCATGCAAATGGTGGGAGAGCTATGCACACAACTGCAAGAAAAGCATCTGATGGCCACACGCATTCGCATTAAACTAGAAATTACCGGTCAAAAGGATCTTTCAATTTTGCTGAATTTGGCGTCCCCCACTCAAGATGCCTCGCGCATCGAAAAAACCCTGAAGGATCGCTTTCAAACGTTGACGCTCTCAGGACAAATTGATTCGGTGGAAGTTGCTTTAGAGGGTTTTGTAGAGTCTCACGCACGTCAACTCACGTTAGATACGTTGCTGCCTAAGGCTGAGCGCTGGCGTAACATTCGGCGCATTGTAGAGCGCTTGGCCATTCGCGATGATCCGACGGCTTTGATGCGCGTGATTTGGGACGATGCGAAATCGCGTATTCCGGAACGCCGTGCTCATCTACAAGACATTGTGCGCGAAACGCTGCGCCGCGGATTGTACCTACCAAAACCGGTGAATGTGACGGCCGATGGACGAGGGACTCCGCAGCTTGTGCGCACTGTAAGCGGATGGCAGCCGGTGGATTCGATTGTGGAGGCTTGGGAGGTCGATGATGATTGGTGGACTCCGCGTCCAATTGCGCGCAGCTATTACCGCGTTTTGCTGCGAAATGGCGCGATGATGCGTTTATTCCGCGATCAGCGGCGTGGCTCTTGGTACCATCAGAGTCGGTAATTGTATGTATGTAGAACTCTATTGCCGCAGCTATTATTCATTTTTGGAAGGCACTTCTTCACCAGATAGCTTAGCTCATCAAGCCGCCGCGCAAGGGATGCCGGCTCTAGCCCTCACTGATCGCAATGGGTTGTACGGAGCTTTGGCCTTTCATCGCGATTGCCGCGCGCTTGGCATCAAACCTATTATTGGGGCGCAGCTGACAATTGAAGGTGGCGATGAAATAGTTGTTTTGTGCGCCAGTTTAGAGGGCTATACCAAACTTTCATTGCTAATCACCGATGCGCATCGCGGACGTGACAAGGGCGATCCATTAATTACGTGGCAACATTTGCAGCGCTTATCAGGCGGAGGCCTGATCTGCTTGGTCGGAGGAAAACTATGTCCTGTTACTGCCGAAAGTGTAGCTCGCTATCGCGCATTGTTTGGCGAGGGAAGCCTTTATATCGCTTTAGCGCATCATCATGAAGCCGGTGACAAAGTGCTTTGCCGTCGCTTAGCTGCCTTTGCTGCAGAGCATGGTTTACCTGTTGTTGCTACCAATGCTGTTTGCTATGGGAAAAAAACGGAGGGACATTTGCATGATGTGTTGCTATGCATCAAGCATCATGTCACCCTTAGCACATCGCATCACCAGCGCCCTGGCAATCATCAACGCTATTTGAAGTCTGCGCAGACAATGTGTCGCCTCTTCCGCGACTGTCCTGAAGCCATTGCAAATACTGTGGCAATCGCTGAACGTTGTGATTTCTCGTTGGACTTTTCGTCCTATCGCGTTCCGGATTTTCCCATTCCGGATGGTCATACGGTGGATAGCTATCTCGAGCACTTATGTTGGCAGCGCATTTCAGAACGGTATCAACCCGTTACCGAAATTGTAAAAACAAAGGTGAAGGAAGAGTTAGCGCTTATTCGCTCGTTAAGGCTCGCGGGCTACTTTTTAGTCGTTTGGGACATTGTGGAATATGCCCGGTTGCATTCCATTCCGGTGCAAGGACGCGGATCCGCTGCGAACTCTATTGTCAGTTATGTCTTGGGAATTACCCCCGTGGATCCTGTGGCTCACAAACTTTTTCTAGGGCGCTTTATCCATGAAGGAATGACCGAAGCTCCGGATATCGATCTTGATTTCGCTGCCACGCGTCAAGAGGGTGTTCCTAATCGTGAGGATGTCATCCAATACATCTACAAACGCTATGGTAGCGATCATGTAGCGATGGTGTGTACATACGTCACGTTTCAAGCGCGCAGCGCTATTCGTGAAGTGGGCAAAGTTTTGGAACTCCCGGAGCACCTGCTAGATCAAATGGCACGCTTAGTTGGACGCTATCGCATGGAAGAGGTATTTGAAGAGCTGCAACGTACGCCTGAAATGATGGCCGATCTCCAAGCCGATTCCTGGAAGCATTTTAAGGAGCTCGTGCTGCAAATAGCTGATATTCCTAGGCATATCGGCATCCATGTCGGAGGAATGATCATCGCATCGCGCCCGATTGCAGAGCTGGTACCTTTGGAGCCTGCGCGAATGGAAGGGCGCGTCGTCTGTCAATGGGACAAGGATATGGTTGGTGATGCAGGACTCATCAAAGTGGATATCTTGGGATTGGGGATGTTGGCTGTATTGCGAGAAGCGCAGTGCTTAATTCGCGAAAGTTTGGGGATCGATATTAACTTTGCAACTTTGCCATTGGACGATGCCAAAGTTTATGAAAATATTGGTCGTGCCGATACTGTGGGCTTATTTCAGGTAGAGTCCCGTGCGCAGATGCAGAGTCTGCCGCGTGTGCGTCCGCGTAACTTTGATGAGTTAGGAGTTCAGATCGCCTTGATACGTCCTGGACCGCTTCAGGGCAATATGGTATCGCCCTACATTAAGCGCAAGCAAGGCGACGAAGCAGTTAGCTATATTCATCCTTCGCTCAAACCTATTTTGCAAGACACTTTAGGTGTGATCCTCTTTCAGGAACAAGTGCTTATGGTAGCAGTTGCCATCGCAGGGTTTAGTTCCTCCCAAGCCGCTGATTTAAGAAGAGCTATGAGCCGCAAACGCTCGCAGGAAGCCATGCAAAGGTTGAAGCAAGCCTTCCTAGACGGAGCTAAGAAAAACAAAATCCCAACCGTCCAAGCTGAAACGGTCTATTATGCCTTAGAAGGCTTTGCTTTGTATGGTTTCTGTAAATCGCACGCTTTGTCCTTCGCGAAAATTAGCTATATTTCTGCGTGGCTCAAGGAATACCACCCCGCACCATTCTTGGCCGCTTTGCTCAATAATCAGCCCATGGGATTTTATCCTAGCAAAACGCTAATCGATGACGGTGCAAGACACGGAGTAATTACCCACCCTGTCGATATCAATGTCAGCAAAATCCGATCTCATGTGGTGGATCCAAAGCGAGTGCAGCTCGGATTCAACATGGTGAAGGGGATTGATCAGTCAGTCGCTCAAATGGTTGTGGCTTCGCGCGATCAAGACGGAATGTTTGGGTCGTTGAGAGGTTTTGTGCAGAGAATTCGGGTGAGACGTCAAATTACGGAGCACCTTATTCAAGCAGGAGCTTTTGATCGGCTGGGCTTGGATCGACGCGAGCTCCTATGGCAGTTATGGCTTTTGCAGCGCATGGGGCTATTTGTGGATGATTTATTTGAAGGTCAACAGTTTAGCATTCCTGCATTGCCCACATCCAATGGATGGGATCTATTGCGCGGGGAGTGTCAATCTCAAGGATTTTCGGCTCAGAGGCATCCGTTGGCACTCTTAAGGGAGCGGTTGAGTCGGCAGGGAGTTCTCCCGTCGAGTGCTTTACCAGACGTTCAACAGGATGCTGTTGTGACAGTAGCGGGATTGGTGGTTTGTCGACAGAGACCTCCGACCGCTAAAGGTTTTGCCTTTCTCACGCTTGAAGATGAATGTGGCATGATGAATGTGATCATTTCGCCGCAACTGTATGAGAAAGTTCGATCCGATTTTAGACAATCGCCATTGCTGCAAGTGCGCGGCAAACGCCAAGAGTTCGATGGTATTATCAATATCAAAGCTATCGATTTAGGGAAATTTTAAACCCGACTTGCTACCTACATCGCGCTTGAACACAGCCGTTCTTTCCTAGTGAAACGTTGCGCATCGAAGGCCAAGTCGAGACTTGGCCGAGGGGCGCGACTTTTCAATTGGGAAGAATAGGCCTGTTCTAGCGTGACGAACTAGAGGTAAAACTTTTGAAATAGTGTTTTTTTTTCAATTTTCTCGGTGAATATTGTTTGTAACTCGCTCTAGCTCTGGCCCACTCATTTACCGATCTATCTTGTCTGGCAACTTGCCAAGGGCAGGCCCCTGGCTTCATTACCAGCCATGATATCTCGAATAAATGGGTGAGCCGGAGCTAGGACTAGGATGTAGGTAGCAAGTCGGGTTTTAACGCAGAGAAGGAATAGAGATGCGCAAAGGCGCAGAGATAGAAAATGACATGACCATGTTATTCTATGTTGACAGGTTCATTCGAAAATTATAACATTCTTTAAAACAAATGCTTAATTAAGGAATATTTATGGCCCTTTCACCCGTAGCTGGCTCAACACCCTTTCAGAGTTTAGAAGTTCAACAACGTGCCCGCATTGCTGATGCGAACAGAAGACAGGAAATTTCTCAGCTTGGGGCTCGTTGGTTGGAACTCACTAATCAGGAGAGCTCCGATCCTACGGTGCTATCAGAAATAGTGGCCTTAGAGTTGGATTTACAAACTCTGGCTGGGTCACTTTCGGATGGTTGCAAGGACAGTATTGATCGGACCCCTATGTTGAGAAATGCGATAAAACCGCAATTTTTGACTCTACCTTTCATGCCTAATCACAGATTTTCCCATCCTAGCATTACATTAAGAAGTTTCGGCCCCGAGATTCCTGCACGTCGGCCAAATCATGATGGATTGCCTAGCAGTAACTTAAGTTTTGAAATTCATTGGTAATGTTAAAACCCGACTTGCTACCCACATCGCGCTTGAACACAGCCGTTCTTTCCTAGTGAAACGTTGCGCATCGAAGGC
>CAYTFC010000084.1:0-12534 GCA_964436955.1 uncultured bacterium
GCATTGGCATCCGATAGCTTTTGGTTTAGATCAGCAATATCCTGACCAAGATCGCCGCTAGGTTGAATACCGGCAGCTTTTAAAGCGTTATCCAAGGCATTTCTGAGATCCTGATTAGCCTGAGCTAAAGTCGACTTGTCTTGGTTCAAACTCTCCAATTGTTTTTTTAAGGCTGCAAAATCCTGCGCGGCGTCTCCGGACGATGGAATTCCAGCCGCTTTGAGCGCATCTTTTAAAGCGTTGGATAATAATTCATTGGCTTTTGCTAGCTTTTCCTTAGCATCTATTTCTTGACTTAGTTGTTGCTGCACTCTATCGAACTTTTCTTTTGCTTCTATTAGTTCTTTATCGTGTCCCTTTTGCAACTCTTCTTTCTGGAGTACTGCATAGGCAGCGGCGGCATCCAATGCCTCTTCGGCCTCCTTCTGAACTTTAGTGAGATACTGCTGTAAATCACTTAACTCATCGCTGATTGCCTGCGCTGCGGTTACTGCATCAGTCTTTGTCTGTCCATGCGCCGCTTGTTCTCTAACTAGATCTTGTCTTGCATTTTCTAGGTCAACTTCCACGCTCCTTTTAGCATTTTCTAGGCTCTCGCGGACCTGTTGAAGGTAAGCGTATGCATCTTTGTCTGCTTGATCAGCCTTACTTTTAGTTGTAGCGTGCTTCGTTGCTTCCTCAGATGCCCTAACCCCCGCATCATTAGCGGCTTGCTGGGCAATATTCAATTCTTCTCGAAGTTTACGTAGGTTATCTTCAGCTTTTCTTAACTCCTCACGTTCCTCACCTCTAGTGACGGCATACTTTTCATGTACTGTCCGAATGGCTTCTTTGATTTCATTGTCTTTTTGACTTAATGCATTTCTAAGATCTTGAATGTCATCCTGCAAAGTTTCTCTGGCTTCCTCACAATCAGTGCAGTCAGCTGAGTCAAACTCAATAGGGGATCCTGGCTCGATAGACACAATCCCTAGCTTCTTGCTATACAGACTAGCAATCATCACTAGGTTAGCATCCATAGGAACTGCACCTGTGTTTTTAATCTCGATCCAGGTCTTTGGCTTGCCGTTTACACGCAGGGTTGGGATATTTTGACGCCCAACTCCTATTTTATGACCATAAAGAGGCATAAGGACGTCCAAGTCGTTTGCCCGAATAAATACACCCAGTTCAGGAAATATATTGATTGTCCCTGCTTCCATGCCTAGCAAACTCTCCAAAACCATTCCACTAAGGTCATTAGTTAAATGACCAGGATTTCTAATTAAGAGTTTTTTCGAATATCTTTCTATAAATGTCAAAAGATCTTGATCATGCGAATGATTAGCAACTAATTCCTTTAGAAATAAGATGGCATTTTCAGGCGAGTCAGCCTCTCCTGAAGTAAAGACTGTCCAGCCAGAATCATGAGGTATCACATAGAGATCCTTATTGTGATCGGTCGCCTCATCAATAGCTCCCATTACGTAAGCCTTAGTTTCATGATCCAAGCTGCTTACAATGGGAACCTCTATGGAATCTGGTAATTTCACGGCAGACAAGCTATGGAAATCTAAGCCTACCCAGCATCCGCATAGAACCAGCAGTAGAATCAGCCTATTCATAGTAAAACCCACTTATGCCATTTCAAAAATTATATAAGCATCACCAACTAGAATTATACGACTAACCTAATTTTAATAACAAAAATTTTAATTGCATCTAAAAAAAAACAACCCCAAGAATTTGGGGTTGTAGGAATGCTAACTTATTAAGAAGCAGGTACAAGGCCAGTTGATTTCACATATTTCCACTTGGATAATTTTTCGCCTTGTGTAATGGAAAGTTTTTGTTTGATCGTAGGCCATGTTTGATATTTGCCTTGAACTTTCAATGACGGTAATCCATATCGTCCCGTAGAGGTGTTTCCTTTAACCTTTTCTACTAGGTCATTTTCCGTAAGAAATGCATCAAAATCGGAGCAGACCGTTAGTAATCCAGGCTCAAGTTTTAGATAAACTTCCCGTGCCTGTCTTCCAACCGAAACTAGTGGGGAATCCTGTCCAAGCTTAGTAAGCGCCTTCACAAAATTGATATCGTCAGACGAAGCACTTAATATTTGAGGCAAGATATCCATTAGTGCTAGGAGGTCGGATTCATCAGTCCTAAAGCTCTCACCAAAAGTGATTGTGGTTAGACCATCGGAGGTATCCGCACAAACACTTGTACCGCGCGCAATGGCGGATCCTAGACTTGCTCGCATTTCCGGTGTCACATTGCTGACATCAGTAAATGTCATGACATGAGCTGCGTCTAGACCCGACACGGTTATCGCAAGCATAATCAAGGGCGTCATAAGATAGTGTTGCCAATGAATGAACATATGTACTCCTAAGCTAAGGGGGTTTAGGGGTATTTTACGGGAAAAACATGTGGGTCAATTTAAGTAAAAGTTAAGAATGTATCATTGCACTTGCATAATTATTTATTGATCTTCTAAAACGTACTCTTAACTTCAGGGAGTTGAATATGTTTAAGCGCGCCACTACTTATCTTTGTTTAGGTCTGACCTCTCTATCTTTAGCTTCTTTAGAAGCTCATTATGAAAGCATTAAGTCAAGCGGGGTAGGCGGTGCTTTAATTGCTTACGGCCAAGATTCGATTGCGCCGTCAGCCAATCCTGCATTGGCGATGTGGGTAGGAGACCGTTGGGACATTGGCGCCACCGTACAGGACTGGTCAAAAAAGCTGAAAATTAGCAATCGTCCTGGGATTGCTCCTCGCGAACAGTCCGGAACTTTTAAAGCGGCGCAACCTCTTAATGGCTTCCCTTCTTTGGGCTACAACAAACTGTTGTACGACACTGTCGCCGTTAACATCAGTGCGTATACGCGCTCATGCGTGGATACACGTTTGGGTACGCAACTGACCGATTTCTCTGGACTCAGCCAGGTTACTGGAGTTCCTGACGGAACCAAGGCCGAACTGGTTTATCGCGTCGACACTATAACGACGGCCATGGCATATCAAGTTAATGACTGCCACACCATAGGGATAGGCCTAAATTTTAATATGGCTCATTTTAAAATGAATGGTCTTCAAAACATTGGTGCAAACGGATTTTCACTAGCAGCGAATAAGCTCTCCGACCAAGGAACCGAATTTTCCTTTGGTTTTGGCGTGACTGTGGGATGGGTTGGCTATATATGGGATGGTCTCTGGGCTGGAGCTTCCTACACACCACAAACTTTCATGAACAAGTTTAAGGACTACAAAGGCCTCTTAGCCGACGCCCATGTAGATCTTCCCGACACTTGGAAGTTAGGTTTTGCGTACGAAGTCACAAACAAGGTGAAAGTTCTTCTGGACGGTGAGTGGCATCGTTACTCACATGTAAGGGCTTTGGCTAACGATTTTCCCAATAGTTCCCCCATTCCCTTTACCGAAACTACTTTTTTTGGTCGAGCAGACGGACCAGGATTTGGGTGGCAAGATGAGTATATTATCAAAACTGGCCTACAGTTCGATTTAGATCCTAACACAACATTCCGCTTAGGCTATCGCCACGAGTGGCTTCCATTAAGAGACCAGTCAACCAATACCGCCCTGAATGTTTTCAACCTGCAGACAGTATCTGATTATATCACCGCTGGTATCACTTGCGCTCTTTGTGAGTATGAAGTTTCCGCTTTTGGTGAGTACGGATTCGCAAGAACATCGCGTACACGATATCCTCAGATCGCTGTTACAGACTTCCTAAGAGCTGACATCGCGATGCGCTCCCACAACTGGGCCACAGGTGTTTCTATAGGAAAACCGTTCTAAATCATCTTTTTTGTGAGATAGGGCTTGTCAAAAAATCGGGTAAGCAGGTACAGTTGTGGGACTTTAGTAAGGGCGTATAGCTCAGTTGGTAGAGCTCCTGTCTTACACACAGGCGGTCATAGGTTCGAGTCCTGTTGCGCCCAAACAGTTGCGGGAGTAGTTCAATCGGTTAGAGCACCGGCCTGTCACGCCGGAAGTTGCGGGTTCGAGTCCCGTCTCCCGCGTCCTTGCTTTCAAGCCCAAGGACCATCAAAATATCGCGATCACTTTATCTCGACCGACTTATTGCCTCCTGGGCCGGGAGTACTGTCTCTCAATTTAGTATGGTTAAGGTAATTCATGAACTCAATTCCTAGTCCACAACCCAAATCTTTTGTTACCGAGTTGATCTATTTTGTGTGGATTTTCATCGGCGCCACATTGGCAGCGTTTGCTATCGAAGTCTTGCTCATCCCCAACCAACTGATCGACGGTGGCATCGTTGGCGTCGCCATGATTTGTGGTAAATTGTTTGGGAATTCGTGGATACCCGCATTTTTAGTGCTATTCAATTTACCCTTCTTGGCGCTGGCATATAAGTATATTGGGCGGTCCTCCGTTCTGCACATGCTAATAGCAGTGATTATCTTTTCCGCTGGCATGGTGTTCATGGAAAAAGTGTGGCCGCTAGAATTTCATGGCGATCCCTTGGAAGTTGTAGTGATCGGAGGCGCCTTGCTAGGAGCGGGAATTGGCCTGATTATTCGTTCTGGTGGATGCTTAGACGGCACAGAAATTTTGGGAATCATCATCAACAAGCGCACCGGCTTTACCGTTGGGCAAACCGTATTGGTCTGCAATATCTTTATCTTCGGCGCAGCAGCTATCGTCTTTCAGGACTGGCATTCTCCGCTACTCTCGCTGATCACTTATATGGTAGCCATTAAGGTGATGGATACCGTTATTGTTGGTCTAGATGAAACCAAGGCCGTCTTAATTATATCGCGAAAGTCCAAGGAAATTACAGATGCCATCGTCCATGAGCTTGGCTTAGGTCTTACCATCCTTTATGGACGCGGAGGCTATTCCGGCGATGAGCGCGAAATTCTATATGTAATCGTGGAACGACTGCAATTAGCAGATCTTAAGGAACTCGTCCATCGAGAAGATGTCCATGCATTCATGGCGGTCGAAAACCTGCACGAAGTAGCCAATGGCAATCATGGACGCAGTCGATCCTCCCTGTGGTCTGGTTTAGAGACCATAGCCTCTCCACTGTTTCAAAAAAGACATCCGTGAGTGAAATCCCCTTCGATGAACTGCGGACCAAGGCACTAAGCCTTGGCTGGGACGATATTGGCGTCACAACGCCTATTATTTCGGAGGAGGATATCTCTGCTTATCGCCAGTGGTTAAGCAATGGCCATCAAGCACGACTTTCTTACATGGAAAATGAGTTAAGGTGTTATCCAGAGCGACTTTTTCCTGGAGCAAAATCCGCCATCATCTTTGTCAGCAACTATAAGCAGCAACGCGCGACGTTTGCCGAAGATCGAGGCGTAATCGCCAGCTATGCGCGTGGTAAAGACTATCATAACATTCACCATAGCCGTCTGAAGAAAATGATTCGTTGGTTGGAGGAACGCGTAAACCAACAAGGAATCGCAAAGGGCTTTAGCGACTCCACTCCAATTCTAGAAAAAGCTCTGGCCGTGAAGGCCGGATTAGGATGGTTCGGGAAAAATACGCTCCTCATCCATCGGCGATTTGGCACATTCACGCTTTTGTCAGGACTGTTAACCACACTAGAGCTTAGTTATAAAGTAACTTCAGCTAGATTACCTCGCTGCGGTGTATGTACACGATGTCTCGATGCATGTCCTACCCAAGCGCTTGTTAGCCCATATCACCTAGATGCAAACCTCTGCCTGTCGAATCATCTTATTGAGTCCAAGGAACCCATTCCAGAAGACATTCAGAAGAAGAATCCTGGGTATGCTTTTGGATGTGACATTTGTCAGGACGTATGTCCGCACAATGTGCGCTCGCCATTAGCGCAAGCGGAGGAATTTTCTCCAGCAGCGGGCATGGGAGCCTATCTCGGCGAACGTGAAATCGCTAACATTGAAGAGCATCCTGAAAAGCTCTTTGGGACTCCCTTAAAGCGTCGCGGAGCAGCTGGACTGCGTTATACATGGGAAATGGTTGGCGCAAAACTAAAAAAGGGACATAAGTGACAAGTGACCAAAGGGACGAAAGAGACCTAAAGGACTTTGGAGAGTATAGTTTTGGTAGCAATCAGGGTCTTAGGTCTCTTTGATCCCTTGAGTGTAGAATACGCAAGGCGTCTCTTTTGTCTCTTCTCCCCAGCGAGGGTATAGGCCGGCATCAATACCCAAAGCATCCAATGCGCGTCCCACAATAAAGTCCTCAACATCCTGTAAACTCTGTGGCTTAGTATACCACGCTGGTACAGGCGGTAGAATTACGGTTCCCATGCGCGATAAACGCAACATATTCTCAAGATGCAGCTCAGAAAAGGGAGCCTCGCGAGGCACAAGGACCAAGCGTCTTCGCTCTTTCAATGTGACGTCAGCAGCTCTACGCAATAGATTGTCCGAAATTCCTGTGGCAATCGCCGCTAACGTTGCCATACTACAGGGAATAACAATCATGCCATCAACAGGGTAAGAACCACTGGCTATGGATGCTGTGAAACATCCGATCTTATGACACGAAACTAAAGCCCGTTTTTCTTCTGAAAACGTATGGAGGAAGCGGTCAGCGGTGGCAAATTCAGTTCCCATTTCTTCCTGAGCCGTTAACAAAGCTGCTCGAGAAAGAATAAGGTGCACACGATGTCCCAACGCTGTCAAGACGTCCACCGTACGGTGCCCAAGCACAATACCTGATGCACCTGTGACTCCAACTATAATCTCTGCCATACCGCCGTTCCAATACTAATAGTCATTAACACAAACCCCGACATCACATTACCTTGAAAAAGAAACATGTTGCACGAATGGCTATCGTTTACATCTAGGCCTCGATGAAGATAGGCCAGTAAGGTGCCTACCAGAACAATACCACTATAGAAAATCCAGGGTAAACTAAGCAACACTCCGAAATCCAGCATAAGCAACAGAAATAGCACATGTAGTGCACGCACCAGCCAAAGAGCGCCATCTTCACCCAAAGCTGTACCAAAACTATGAAGTCCGTACGAACGATCGAATGCGACGTCCTGTAAGCTGTAAACGATATCGTTAGCGGTAATCAAGCATAAAATAGCAAGACCTAGATAAAGGGCGGGTATTCCAATACTCCCCGTGATTGCTGCCCAAGTGAAAATGGGAATAAAAAAGTGATTGAGTGCCATCACCATGTGATACATGGGCGTAACTCTCTTCAAATAGGAATATCCCCAGAGCAAACAGACCAAAATCGGTGCCAGCATCAAACAAGTAAGGTTAATCATCGCACAAGCAAGCACAAACAGCCCTACGCTAGCCCAAGCGACCATCCGAACCTGATGACGAGAGATCTCTCCCATAGGCAATGCACGACTTTTTGTGCGTGGATTTGCGGCATCATAGGTGTGGTCAATAAGCCGGTTGAAAGACATGCCTGCTATACGAGCAGAAGCAAAGGCAATACACATAAGAAGTATCTTCCAAAACAAAGAATACCCTCGAGGCTGCAGAATTGGATCGCATAACACCAAAGAAATGCTTGTCGCCAACCACGGCAAACCAAAAAGAGTATTGGGAAGTACAACTAGATCCTGAAATGAAGTCCAACGCATGGCCCCCTCCATTGTGATGTTCAACCATAACATAAAATCTATGTAGAAAGAAGGATGAAAAGGCTATAACGACGAAAAAGGGCATGAAGGAAGCAAAAGATATGGTCAAAGTACCCGGCGACGAAGGATCACAATCATTTGCTAAGGATGCTTGGAGAGTTTTTCGAATTATCTCGGAGTTTGTCGACGGCTTTGAAACAATGACCAATTTAGGGCCCTGTGTATCCATTTTTGGGTCTGCGCGCTTGCTACCAGATAGTCCCTATTATCAAATGTCTATCACTGTGGCGCAACATTTAGCCCAACGAGGCTTTGCTATCACAACAGGTGGCGGCCCAGGACTCATGGAAGCTGCGAATAGAGGCGCTCAATCAATGAATGGGCCATCTTGCGGATTGGCCATCGATCTCCCTTTTGAAATGGGGCCGAATGCCTTTATTGACTCTCGCTATCGGTTGCAGTTTCGCTACTTCTTTGTGCGTAAAGTTATGTTCATCCGTTACGCTCAAGGTCTTGTTTTCTTACCCGGTGGCTTTGGTACAATGGACGAACTATTTGAAGCGCTCACGCTGATTCAAACGAAGAAGATTCGCGCTTTTCCTATTTTTCTCATGGGAACAAGCTATTGGTCAGGTCTTGTTGATTGGATTAGATACACTGTGGTTCAAATGGGCTGTGTGAGTGAGACAGATCTTGACCTATTCATTTGCACCGATGACCCCAAGGAAGTCGCAGACCGTATTGAACGTCACTATCGCTTAGAACATACAGAACATAACTTTTAATTCAGCGAAATCATGCTACTTGACATAAAATAACTATTTAAGTATCATCTTTAGTACTTAATCAATAAATTTAAATAACTGATAAGTTTCCGTAGACAACCTCTTTCGGGTGTTAAGGTTCGCCTTAATGCCCGATTTTATTTTTGCTCGAAGGCAAATAGCGGCTCATATCGCGACAGCGATGCCGGATAGCTCCAGATAGCCCGCACAATTGAAAAATTAAGACTAACTTTTCACTTGAGAAGATCGACTATGTTCGAACGCGATGTAGGTTGCAAGTGGGTTGCAAGTCGGGTTAAAGCTGGAAGGAAGCTCCTTCGCTGATGAGCTGATCCACATAGCCAAGATCGTACTGATGACTCAAAAAGTTAGGGTCCTCAAGCATGCTCAAATGGAAGTTAATTGTGGAGTGAACTCCCCCAATATGAAACTCGCGTAACGCGCGGCGTGCAGTGCGAATAGCCTCTTCACGGTCCTTGCCCTTTACAATCAGCTTGGCGATCATCGAATCGTAGTTAGGAGGGATATTATAACCACTGTAACAAGCGCTATCCACCCGCACATGCGGCCCGCCAGGTGGGAGATAGTATTCCAGGCGTCCTGGTGAAGGAGCGAATTGCTGAGAGGGGTTCTCAGCATTGATACGAAACTGAATCACATGACCGTCAAACTCAATGTCCTTCTGTGAGACACTGATCTTTTTCCCCATAGCCACGCGAAGCTGCTCGCGGACAAGGTCAACACCAGTGAGCTCTTCAGTCACGGTGTGTTCCACTTGAATGCGCGTGTTAACTTCCATGAAATAGAAATTACGATCGGCATCTAGCAAGAACTCAACAGTCCCCGCTGAATAATAGCCTGCCGCACGTACGATGCGAATAGCGCATTGTCCAATCTGATCACGTAAGTGGGGAGGCAGGATAGGGCTGGGCGCTTCTTCAATTAATTTCTGACGGCGACGCTGAATAGTACAATCTCGTTCACCTAAATGCACGTAGTTGCCGTGCTTATCTCCTAGAATCTGCACCTCGATATGTCGAGGATTCAGGATCATGCGCTCTAAATAGACATTAGGATTTCCAAAGCTAACTTCCGCTTCGGTACGTGCAGCCAAGAAAAGGCCCTTAAATTCATCGCTATTATAAGCAATACGAATGCCCTTACCACCCCCGCCAGCCACAGCTTTAATGAAGATTGGATAGCCAAGGGCTTCCGCTTCATCAAGAGCATCTTCCAAACTTTCGACAATGCCGTTCGATCCAGGTATTGTGGGACACTTAACGCTTTTGGCCGTTTCTTTGGCTCTAGATTTGTCCCCCAAATCAGCAATCGCTTTTGGCGAAGGTCCAATAAAGTTGATACCGCAGCTTTCGCAAATAGAGGCAAAATTATGGTTTTCAGCCAAAAAACCATAGCCAGGATGTATGGCATCAGCCCCCGTAATTTCACAAGCGGATAAAATGTTAGGTATTTTCAGGTAGGATTTGTGCGCAGGAGCCTCTCCAATACAGACTGCTTCATCGGCGTGCAATACATGCAACGCTTCAGTATCTGCTTGAGAATAAACAGCCACTGTCTGAAGACCTAAGTCATGACAAGCACGAATAATCCTAACGGCAATTTCGCCGCGATTAGCAATTAGAACTTTTTGCATAGTTAGAGGGTATCCACAAACTTCGAATGCCCATATTTGAAGTTATTTTCAGTCCAGGAAGCGATGCACTTACCTGGGTTATATTTCTAAATATTTCCCCAGGTAAGTGCATCGCTTCCTGGGCGAAAAGAACTCAAATCTGGGTAATTCCAAGTTTATGGATACCCTCTTAGTCAGTGTTTATCCGAAATAGCTTTGTACCGAATTCGATAGGCTGACCGCTTTCAATCATGACCTCGGCCACTACCCCTTTTATCCCAGCCTTAACTTCATTCATGACCTTCATCGCTTCGATAATGCAGACGATTGTATTGGCTTCCACACGATCACCAACTTTTACAAACCCTGGGTCATCTGGCGAAGGACTAGAATAAAACGTTCCCACCATAGGAGAGGTAATAAAATCATCAGCAAGTCCTACAACAACCGGTGGTTGTGACTTCGCATTCATCGCTATGAGTTCATTTTCGCTCGAAACGGTGCGCAAAAAAGCCTTTGCTCGGTGAAGCTCCATGTCACTGCGAAGAGGATTTTCATCGCTGGGGTCAAGCCCCAAATCCGTAAATTTCGCTGACCCCTGTGTTTCACGCTCAAGCTCTAACTCAACACCATCACGCTTTAATACAAGCCGCTTGATGCCAGTGCGGCCCATCGCCGCCATAAGATCCTTGATCTGCTTAGCCTCCACTCTGACAGGCTCCCAATATCGTAAGTTTTGTTAAAATTATACTCGCTGGATGTACTCATCGGTCTTGGTATCGACCTTAATGATGTCCCCCGCCTCAACAAAGGGAGGTACTTCAATACGTGCACCAGTTTCTAAAATAGCCATCTTAGCTACAGCGCCACCAGCACCCTCTCCTGCCTCTGTCTTGGTCACCATAAGCTCCAAGAATTGCGGTAGCTCAATAGAGAAGACCGTGTCTCCATATAGCGAGCCCTTTAGCTGAACGCATTCTTTGAGGTATTGCGCGTTGTCTCCAACAACTTCTGGTGGAACAAGAACTTGATCCAGATTACCTAAATCTAAGAATAGGTAGTTCTTACCTTCCAAATAGAGGAATTCTAGAGTTCTTTCCTCCAAGGCAACATCAGTAATACCTTGATTAAGCTTAAAGTTTCTCTCGGACACCTTGCCGGTGGCCATATCTTTAAGTTTTGTCTTAATGAACGGAGTTCCCTTAGGAACAGTCACGCGCACGCTTGTTTCTACGCGATACAGCTTTCCGCTGATGTTGAGAACCATGCCTGGGGAGATTTGATTCGTTGTCGTCATATAGCCTCTAACGTTGTTTGCGCGTCGCGTTTCCCTCGATTGCAGCCTTTCGCAGGGTTTCCACCGCTTCTGCAAAGTCCTTAGCACTAAATAGGCTGGTTCCAGCCACAAAATTTGTCGCGCCAGCTTGGGCACATTCTCGAGCCGTTTCTGGATTAATACCGCCATCCACCTGTATTTCTAAAGGAGGCATCGCAGCAGCTTGCTCATCAGTCTCGCAAGTTATCCCACCGGCACGAATTTTAAGTCGATCGCAAACGTCTTTAACGAATGCTATCTTCTCCACAACTTCCGGCATGAAGGCTTGTCCACCAAAGCCGGGATGAACGCTCATCAACAGTAGTAGATCGATTTGATCGAGAAATTTAAGAACCATCGTGGAAGATGTTTCGGGGCAAAAAGCTAAACCCGCTTTCATGTTGCAGCGGCGAATAAAGCTTAAAGTATCTTCCACATCTTCTGTAGCTTCGAAATGAAAGGTGACGCGGTCGGCTCCAGCCTCTGCCATACGTTCGACGTACGCAAAAGGATTATACACCATGATGTGTACATCCAAGAAGAGGTCTGTGGCCCGATTGATGGCTGCAACGACTTGGGATCCAATAGTCAAATTGGGAACAAAATGACCATCCATGACGTCGATGTGAATGCTATCAGCGCCCGAATCAGCCACACGACGTGCCTCATCGGCCAAATAGCCAAAATCACCAGCTAAAATCGATGGCGAAATCTTGATGCGATGTTCATTCTTTTTTTTGACCAAAGGAAACTCCCAATTCTTAAGCGCTTTTGATACAGTCATCCGAGACAAAAGTCAAGGCTTTTATGAGGTTCTGATCGCCGAAGCGGACAAGTCCATCCCTACAACAGCTGCCTTTTCCTTGTGGGTCTGCCTCGCCGAGGCAGCACCACGCGCGATTTAAATCAGGTGACTGACCATTAAATCAATTCCTTGAAGTTTCTGAAGTTTTATTGAAAGGGTTCAAGCGGTACGTTTTGATAAACAGAACATTGTCGAAGCCAGTGTTGCCTCGGCAACCTCCAAAGAAATGGAAATAAAGCTACGAGCATAGCACGAACCACTCTTGAAGAGCTTTGGGAAGACTACCGCGATCACAAAGGGACCTAAGGGACAGGGACCCAAGGGACCAAAAGGACCTAAGCGACGAGGAAAATGACTTAAGGGACAAACAATGCTCGGTTTTTCTGTCCCTTATGTCCCTTTCCTCGT
>CAYTFC010000085.1:0-12344 GCA_964436955.1 uncultured bacterium
TTTGACGAGCTGTTGATTTCGTTGCCGAAATCCAGCATCGCACAAGCTCTATATTTACTTGATGTTATCTCTCTCAAACTGTCAAACAACATAAAGGACGCTCGGTGGCGTTTCCTATCTTTTCTTCTTTCGAATTCGACTTTGTTTTTCGTATTCGTTTGAAGAAACATAGACAATAGCAGGCGCCATATATTGCAGCAAGCGTAAATATCGAAAAAGTTCATTTTTTTTAAAAATAGCGTTCAAGTAGCGTTTTGAAGCCTCTTTTTTTTTTCATGATTGTGTTGTTATGATTCAATTTGGATAGGAATGTTGCGTTTTTTTTGGGAAAACGTGGTGACTTGATGAATACTTAGTCGTTTGAGACCAGTGAAATCATCTGTTTTCTGTCGACAACGCTTTCGGGACCGAGCCAAATCGACCAAAGAGCACGGGCTAGTTCAACGCTTACTAGAGTACCTAAGGGCTGATCATTGATGATTAGCTCTAGGTATCCTCCGGGTAGCCACCTAAACACAATCATATCCCCAACTTCAGCGTCAGCTCTAAAAAAACTGAGGAACTTATTAATTTCAGGCTCCAAGGAAACATAGTCGGTATCGTTGAGGGTTTTATGAAGACTTTCCTTAAACCCATCGCGGATGAGGGATAGTGGCAATTTATGCAGCCACATCATGGTAATCTGTTTAGCTTTATCACTGGCGAAGATATCTTTCAGCACAGCTTCTTGATCGCCTTTGACAGGATTTTGAATGTAACTAGCTACGGCATAGCCCTTGATGAACCATTTTCGGCGTAGGCTTGCACCCGTGGCTTGTAGGGTAAAGGTTTGCCCTTTGTTGGTGAATGTGACGGTTTTATCAAACTTAGTATCAGAGCTGCGCTCTGTAATAGTATCCACTGCATACGCAGAATACGAATATGCGCAACATAGGCTAGCGAGAAAAATTAGGGCTGTAGAATAGCGCAACAAGTAGCGAACCTCTATACAAGGGTTTCGTTGTTTGATATCTTACGGCTATTATTTAAGACATACAATAAAAAATTTTACCTCACTGCTGAGTTAATTCAGTGTTGGAGCGAGCTTGCCTAGCAAATCAATGCGGTCAACCAAGGACAGCATGCTCGGCACATATTTTATGCCAGTTGACTGCGGTGCGGGCTTCTGGCAAGCTATTGGTGGCAATTAGGGGTTCAATTGACGGAAAACGATTCGTGGTATTCAAGTTGGTTTAATGCGGACTACGCTAAGCTTTATACGCATCGCAATGCAGAAGAAGCGAGCAGCCAAGTGGCTTTCTTTCTCAATTTTTTTAAGATGGTATATGGAAGCAGGGTCTTAGACTTAGGATGTGGGCGTGGTCGACATACTCTTCCGCTGGCTCAGGCAGGTATGGAGGTTGTGGGGGTAGATTTATCGCCCTACCTCATTTCATTGGCTCGCCAAACATGTATCGAGTTTTTGGATCAATCGGTGTTTTTTCACGTAGGGGACATGCGTCACCTAACTTCTTATGGGATGTTCGACTACATTTTTAGTTTCTTTACGAGCTTTGGATATTTTCCTTCCGATGAAGAAAATGAGCAAGTATTGCGCATGATTGCTTCAGTTCTAAAACCAAACGGGCATTTCGTTCTTGACTATCTGCACCCAGGTCACATTAGAAAGGTACTAGTGCCGCATGAGGTGATTCGCATTGATGGGGAAAAAGTCACTATTTCCAGAAAGCTTGAAGATGATTGTGTGATTAAGACCATATCATATCCCGACCGCGAATATCAGGAACGCGTGAAGCTTTATTCGCGAGAAGTGCTTGAGGGTATGTTTTCGCGGGTGGGATTAATCGTACGAGATACCTGGGGCAGTTATGATGGCCGGATCTGGAGCGTGGAAGGCCCCAGGCAAGTTTTCCACTGTACTACCCTGTAGTTAGATACGATATTTATAACCCGACTTGCTACCCAATGCTGTCTATTTAAAGAACATATTTACCACGCCAATTCAACAAAACATGTAGAGCCACTTCGCCGAAGTGGCGTGGTAAAAATGTTCTTTAAGTTGACAGCATTGGGTGGCAAGTCGGGTTTATACCACTCGGTCCAAATTCACAATTTCAGTCCGCACGTGATACAATCTCTTGCCAAGTACTAACTAATCTAGGTGTGTTGAAATGATCGGGAAATTTTTTCAATATATCAAGCCAATCTTCTGCAATCAGCAGCTTCGTTAAGCGAACTAATACCTTATCCTGTAGTTCCCCGTCTCCCCAATTTGATACAAACGTCCAGGCCAGATTGGAAAATAATGCAATATTCTGATTATCTGCGGTGAGATAGGAACTGAGTTTCTTTACACAAGCCATCCATTGGAATAACCAATTGCTCACTTGTTTGACACCCAAGCTTTGCAAAAGGTAATATTCTTTAAAAAATTGCAGCAAATTTATAATGCGATTTAAAGATACAACAGCACAATTAATCTCGCCTATATTTTTTGAACCTTCTAAAGTAGCTTCAGCTAAGCAATTAACAATAGTAGTAGGGGCTAAATCTATTAATTTTTCCTCAAATCTTTTATAATTTTGTAGAGTCATTAAGGGTTCGACAAACTTAAATTTAGCACCCAACAAAATATATGCATTAAGAATCGTCTCAATTGTATCTTCAACCAGTACTGAATTAAGGCATTCTATAAAAAAATTAGAAGACCAATTTAATGTATCAGGAAAATGACTAGAAAATGCATCTAATGTTCTCAAAAATGGCAGGTTTATTTGAATTCCCTCAAGTTTTTTAAGGTTCTCGGTAAAATAGGATTTCAACACTTTAATGTGATGCATCACCACATGCTCATAGTCCTTAAAGACACCCGAGCTCATGGCTTCAATCAAAAAGCTACAGACTAATGCTAAAGCTATCGATGAATTTTGTGGCTTGTTTCGTGCGCACTCTAGAAATTCATGTCCTAATTTGATCCACGGTAATTTGGGATTTTTAATACATGCCTTCAATAGAAGAGATTGCAATTTAATCAAAAGGGTTTTTGAATCGACGGTAGTAAGGGTATCTAACCCCTCAATCATCTGTTTTATAAGGGGCATTATCTTCTCGTCATTAGAGTGAGGAGCCTTTTCTATGAATGCCTCGATGCAGTCACATAGGTGCGAATAGAGCGCTTCCTTTTGCAGACTTAAAACAAAACAAACCATTGCATTTATTCGGTCATGTGATACATGTTGCCAACTAACTGGGCAAAACGAACTCTCATGCCAAATTTCTAATTCCAATTTGTCTGTTTCATATAAAAGATCAAAACCGGAGAAATTCACTGTGGCGGCTTGACTGGCCGCTGATGGATTGGGAATAATTGAGAAAAACGCTAATTTTGTCGTATAGATAATTTCGCTGCGAAACGTGGTGTTTGGAGGCACCTGCATGCTCTGAATGTATTCAAGCTTAGGGAGTATTAATTGCAAAGCCAATTGATAAGCAGAAGGAGTTTGCCAATTCCTTAAAAAAATCTGGTTAATAAAAATCAAAATATACGCAAGATCTCCATGGTCAAATTCATCAGTAAGTTCGCTCCACTTAACATAGCCCTGAGGGGTGTTTTCAAGAAACGGTATGCAATACCGCAGGTATAGACCTTTGGCAAGATACGAAATCTCGGTAGCTTTAAGTAACTGTCTTATATATGCCAAGTAACTCCTGCTGGTTCTTGGATTAATAAAAGGGAAAAAATCTTTTAGATTTGCATATGCCGCAAAGATATTATTATCTGGTGCGCTATCTATTTGTTTAGCCCACAGTTTGTCTCTTAGGGGTGCTAAAGAAGTCGGATCTGATAAGTGCGCAATAGAATCTACGTAATTAATTAGTTCCAAATAATTAGCATCCACTAATTCCGAACTACGCTCAATTGCCTGCAAGAAGAATTGGACAGCATTATGGGTATTGTTAGCACTTTCCACAGCTACTTCAATGCCTTGATTGGCGAGATTTCTTTGCTGAACTTTCAGAAGAATATTAAAGCTATCATATTTAACAAGGGATGAGTTTGCAATGAATGCATTAAATATCTTAAAAAAGTTATCTTGTAAATCAATAAAAGAACATGCTGATATAATAGTATGGAAATAATTCGAGTTTGTAGTAGAGCGCATGAATGGCTCTATATCATCAATTAGTTTGGTAATTCTGTCTGCATCTAACCGCGAGATGTTTTGGCCTAAGACCTGTTTGACCATTTCTACACCCCCTTTATGCCTGTCGCATCTTAACAAGGCGCCGGCAAGCGCCAACCTAATATTGCAAAGTTGGCTGACAAACAGGTTAGGGGAAACTAAAGGTTCAAGAGATCTCCAAGTGGCCTGAGCCCGGGATAAATCTTCGGTGTCTACAATCGCATCAAACGCTTGGCACAAAGTGTGTTCATACAAACTTACTAACTGCTCTTCTGGCAAATTCTTGGCCGCTTGTTTTAAATGATCTATGATTAAAGATGTTGGAAATAGCAACCAACAGTCTAGTCTTTCTGTGGGTGTTCCTTCTAACTGCTCCCATCTAGAGAAAAATGTGTTCCAAATATCTTTTGAAAAGAATCCCGCTGGTAAGGTAGCTAAGTAACGGTGCCATAATGAGGCAGAAATTGGGGGATACTTAGTAATGAGTTTTAAAATGAGTTCATGCTCTGGCTCGTTCACAAGAAGGTTCGTGATTGTATCTTGTGACATCACAGGATCAGAAAAAAATGCTTTGGGAAAGTGATTTAACCAATGCGCTAAAGATCTCCAGTCAGAGGTTCGATGCCATTCTTCAGCTATAGATAGACAAATAGGCCGAATTTGGGGATTTTGAATGTCCGCCAGGCTCAATTGTAATAGAGCTTGGCTACATTGATGAACCTCATTCAATTTCAATAAATTTTGCAGACAGGTTGCTAAGAGCTCGAGATGAATTGCTGGGAACTTATGACCTTTGTTTGCGGAAATGAGAAGTTGTAGTGCTTCGTGCGGACAGCCTAGCAATAGGAAGCAATTCACAATCGACGTAATAGTAATGTTATAATCTTTACGACTCGTCGCTGGAACACATTCATACGCTTTAAGAAAAACAGGTGTAATGACGCGTAAATTATTGGCATCTTTGAGATCACATAGACGTTTAATATAAGAATTAAGACTGCTTGATAAAGTATTGCGGGTCAAAATTGAGTTAGGTCCTAGGATTAAAATCGACAGTAATCGAGTTGCTAATAATGTATGAGAGTTAGTCAAAGATAGCTCAATAAGTTCGACTAAAGAATCAGACATGGTTCCCACATAGAGTGATTTAGGCAAACTCTGGGCACAACTTTCGATCTGATGTAAAAGCGATGAAAATGGATCTGACAAGTATAAATTGTTATCTAAGACCCATTTTAGGGCCGTTTTTGTTATATTAGCGATACTTACAACTTTGGTGTTGTCAAGAACTAAGGTAGACTGGCAAAGAGTTAGAAATTGCTCTGGACTGTTCTGAAATAGTCGCTTTACAACACTCTTGGCAAGTACCCTGTTGATCGTATCGGGATTTTTAATATCTAGAATAAATTCCTCAAGCAAGCCTTTAGCTTTTTCATCAGCTTGTATTTCCAGGTACTGTAACAAAGTATTTTCAGCCAGACCATCTAGTTTATCGTTGATTTGTAATCGCCAAATTAACGGCAAAAGCTCGCATAGGGCTTCTTGAGTCATAAACGGGGAAGCCTTTTTTAACTCAACGGCTAGGGATTTTGCATTTTTCTTCTCTATAGAAATTCTGAGTAACTTTTCCGCTTGTGATTGAGCCTGAATGCTAGTGGGTATGAATTGCTTTCGGATACTATCTGCAATTTCTGGATGAGCAGAATTCAAACTTTTTTCTGGAAGTTCTGCAAATGCCGCCTTCCATTGAGATTTAGGTGCAAGATGCTCTATAAGTGTTTGGACATCTTGTTTAACAGCGTCATCCATTAACAGTAAGGCCCCTATAATAGACTTTATATCGGCGGATGCTGTGAAATTCATACCACTAACTACTTGTCGTAATAGCCCTATAAACTTCGCTTGCGAAACTCTGGCAAACTCAGCTGGCGTCAAAGTGGTCATGACACGACATAAATGTGGCATCATCGCATTAACACACTTCCCTGACTTGGCATACATGGAATGGGCATAGTCAAGAGCGGCGGCATAGTCCGTTTTTGCCAATGCTTCGACCAAATGGGCGATGGTTTGGGGTTTGGGACTCTGAATATTTTTAAGCAACGTTTGGGCCACATTGATCAACTTTATTTCACCTAGGCCCGCTATTCTTCGTATCCAAGTTTCTTCAAAAGAAGGTTGATCATCCTCTTTCACTTCGGGCAAGCCAATTGAAAAGGTAGAAAGCATTTGCCGCTTCTCATTATCGTTTTTCAAATCGGACATAAGGCAAGGCATCGCTGCTGCTATCGATACATCGACTATAGGCACATCATTTTGTAAAATAGACCATAACTGGTAAAGGCTAGCGCCAAAAGCCTTCATCTTAGGTTTTAGCAACTGTTCTTGAGCAAGTCGTTTAAGTTGATCGAGGGGTAGACCGGAATTAATAGTATTTGCCAAAGGAGCGAGCAGTATTTTTTGCCCTAAGCATCGATTGAAAAGACCGCATAGCAACTGAAGCCCATTGCTATTTGCTAATAAGTCCTTCACATCGATTAGCATCGTCTTCGGTTCATAGGGAAGTATAAGGTGAAAGGTCGTTTCATCTACTTTCATTCCAAGGCGAAAGGCATAACCTCCTCCGTGTTCAACAAACTGTACGCTAGTCTTGTCATCACCATTAACACAATAAATAGCTAACGCTAATAGAGATAAGCCCGCCATGACTTGATTAAAAGGAAGCTCATGTGGACATAGCGCAAACGGCACCATCTGTAAAATGGGGTGTTTACAACTTTTCCAAAAATTAGCCATCAAGTTAATATTTTTACTATCTTGGGGAGGATTAAACGTAGAAAACTGCCTTTTCAAAACAGAAAATTCTGTGACAATATTTGCATTCGAATTTTGTTGATAAATCATAATTGCCGCTTGCAATGTATGCACAACTGAAGCTGCAAGGGTATTTTCAACATTTTTATTTGTTATTTTAAATACAATACCGTCAAGGGAGACCTTTTGCTTTTCCAAAAGCTCTACCAACTGTTTATCATCCGACGGGTCTAGACCACGAGAACCTGAACAATAGAATAGGACGCGTCTTAGGAATGCCATTTCATCATGCACAACGTCTTTGGCCAACTGTCGATTGTCGCATAAATAGTTAAATATCCATTGCCAACCGTTATTTTCTCCGCCTGCCGGCTGAAGAGGGAGAGATCCTTGGTCTAGGTTAAACGGAAGATACATTTCATCCTCTTCAAACCCATTTAAAATTCTCAGGCGAGAAACTAAGATAATCTCTATTGGTCTCTCTGTCTTTACACGCTTTTCACCTTCAATGCGGTCATGATCATTAAGTTGCAACAGGTTGTACAAGGTCTCACGATTACCTCGATTATCTATTATCGATCTTAAACATACTTTCCGCACCAGCCAGAGATTCAACGCTAGACCACCTTGCTTAAGAACATAACTCGGGATCTGCCAAGTCTGTTGATTAATCGGTGTGTTCGCTAGCTCACGAATTGTGTCTGCTAAAAGAGGCGGAATTTTACTGGCTAAAAATTTTTCTAGCTCCAAAACGATTTTTGCAAAGGACGACTCATCCGCACCTGTAAAGTAAGCTCTGATGTCGTCATCGTTTGGGTTGCGCTGTAATTTACCCCTAACCGAATTAAGGATAGTTTCAATATCTTCCTGAGCCACCTTGCGAAACTCTAAAGCGCTACGTAGGTAACGCTCACCAAGCCGATGAATTAATCCTGATCCGATGAATCTGTGGGATTCCTCTAATTTCTTGCCAAGAATTGATTCTCCAGCTGACTGTAAAACTGATAATATTTCCAATAACGATGTGGTTATTTCACATTTAATTGTGTTGGTGAAATCATAGCAAAAAACACGAGGACAATTTAAGTAGCGATTAAACTCTGCAGTTAATTCGGCTGATAAAGAAGGAAGAAGTAGTTCGTTCGCAGTAATGATGCCTTTGGAGCTAACTAAATTATACTTTTGCAGAATCTGTTTTACCTGATCGCAAGATGCTAAAAGCGCGCCCAGAGATCCCACAATATTGGAATTCTGATCATATACCATCTGCGATCGCAAATCGTGATTAACCGAAATAAGAGGATTTTCTAAACGAGGTGAATTGTTATTTGGTACAACATTCATATTACTACAACTATTTATTATATTTATGCGATTTAATTAAAGTATAAAATATACCAAAACAGAGACCAAAAAGCAATAAATTTATCTACTATTTGAAAATTACTAAAAAAATCTCAATAAACTAAGTTTACTAACTAATAAATCTTGTGATTTCTAAAAGATCTGTAAATAAGCCCCTCTAAAATTCCAGTTGGCTATGGCGGCCGATCGAGATTCACATTTTTTGAACTTGTGTGCGGATTTATTCTCGACACATTTCCACAGCTCCGATAGCATGTGCCCACAACAGGAAGGCCGAAAATCTCGGTAGTTTTTCGCTTTTATGTTATGATATATGGACGATCTCCCTAGGAATAACTCGTAGCTATGAAATGTCCTTTTTGTCATCATGAAGAACTTCGAGTGACTGACTCGAGAGATGCGGTGGAGTTAAATGCCATCCGGCGTCGCCGTGAGTGTTTGAAATGCCAACAACGTTTTACGACTTTTGAAACGGTAGAGCTCTCTTTACAAGTTCATAAGCGAGACGGACGATTTGAGGATTTTCAGCAAGTTAAGCTCATAAATGGGCTAGAAGCTGCTTGTCGGCATACAAGTATCAGTAGAGATCAAGTTGCCAAGATCGCGGCTGAAATCAACGATAAACTGGTACGCAGACAAGCCCAAGAAATTAGCACCACAGAATTGGGCGATATGGTAATGCAGGCTTTGCAGCGATTGGATGCAATAGCATACATTCGCTTCGCTTGCGTTTACAGAAGACTTAAAAATATTGACGAATTGATAGAAGCTATTAACTCAATTCCGGCAAAAGATGATACACAAGCTAGAAGAGTAGATTCCTCTATACGAGAAGGAGTTTTTTAGATGGGGCTCAAAAAAGCACAAGTGGCGGAGTTTAAAAAACGCCTGGAAGCATTAAGAGATCAGATTATTCATTCCTTAAAAGGAACGACAGCAGAAGTGAAGACTCCTGACGAAGCGACTGGATATTCACAACATCAAGCTGATCAAGGAACAGATGATTTTGACCGCACGATTAATCTTGAAGTGACTACAAGCGAATATAGAACGCTGCGTCAAATCGAACGAGCTCTTGAAAAGATTGAAGATGGCACATACGGCGTATGTGATATTACAGGCGAAGAGATTCCCCTACCTCGATTAGATGCCGTACCGTACGCGGTGATGACCGTTCGGGCACAAGAAAAATTTGAGAAGGGCTTGATCTAGATGCATTTGTATGGCCGTAGTCAACTCGCCCTTATCATCTTTTCGCTGGTGTTTATCCTAGACCAAGTATCGAAGTGGTGGATCCATAACTATATTCCGCCAATGTCATACAGTCCTATGGTTTATCCGTATGGTGGGATTGGAATATTTCGGGATTGGTTGGGGATTGAATTTAGCATTAATTTCCTGACCAACTACGGTGCAGCTTGGGGAGTTCTTTCTGATTTTCAGATCTATCTCTTAGGCTTAAGAATCGTTCTCATTGTTGCTCTTGCCTACTATGTGTTGTATATGAACATTCAGCCAAAATGGGTACTTCCCATAGCATTGATTTTGGCAGGAGCCATTGGCAACGTGATGGACTTCTTTACCTATGGCTATGTTGTGGATATGTTCCATTTTATTTTTTGGGGCTACGACTACCCCGTATTCAACATTGCGGATTCTGCGGTATTCATAGGAGTCGCGTGGATTGGTCTTACAGCTTGGAGCCCAACTGCTGAAAGTCCATCCTCCACTAACTAAAAATGGTACAATTACGCTCTTGCAATGTTCAAAATCAAGACCCCCTCCAAGCTTCTAAATGGTCACAGGTTCAGGTCTTGCTGGATACACAAGAGATGGATCAGCTCCTAAAGAGTTTAGGAGAGTTTTGGATTTTCATTTCTGGGAGCTTGCTACCTAAGAATACTGAAGATGTCTCTCCTAGCACCTTTCTTGAAACATATGATCACTATGTCTCCTCGATTAAGGCAGGACAGCCCCCCGATGAAGATGCGTATCGCAAACTGTTTTCCAGTGTTTTTACCTGTTCGTTGGATGCTGTGTATGCATTGCAGACCGCCGATGACCAGATCGTGATTCGTCCACGATTGCCAGTCGTTCAGCTTCAGCTGCATAGGCTAGGCTTTTCGCATGTGGACCATAAATTTCGTTCCATGGTGTTTGGACGAGATAGTATCTCATGGGGCATTCAATTTTCATACCCACAGCTATATCAAGATGCCGCTACGAAACAGATTATGAATGTAGACAAAACCGCTACATTTCCTAACACCGAAATGTTTCGAACTCTGCAAAGATGGATACGACATCATACCCTTCCTACACCTTTTTTAGTGGAAGACAAGCGCGTTAACGTCCCTGTGAGGCTAGGTAAAGAGGCTTTTCAGTGGATCAATAGGCATCCACAGCTTGCCCATCATGGTCTTGCAGTAAAACAATTCATTTAAGCTCACAGCTTCGTGTTGCTACATTCACGTAATTTCCATAAGTTGATTATATTCTTACTTTTAGCATGATTTTTTAATCTCAGAGAAAGCTTTCGAAATTTTTTATAAAGGTGTGGTAGAGTGATCGGGACGCAGGAGGGCCCAGTGGATCACATTGAAATAGTCTCGATAGGCGATGAGCTGTTAAGCGGCATGGTAGTGAATACCAATGCAGCCTACCTATGCAGAGAGTTAACGGAATTAGGACTATCCGTTCATGCGTCACACGTATTACCCGACGAAAGACTAACCTTGCGTCGCCGGTTAACGCGTGTCCTGCAGGACAGTACCCTCGTCATTGCAACCGGCGGGCTGGGCCCGACGTTGGATGATAATACTAGAGAAGTCGTTGCTGAAATCTTTAATTCAAGCTTTCGATTTGATGACGGTATTGCAGCAAGTTTAAAGGAACGTTATGGAGAAGATTTAGCATCGCTTCACAACCAAGCTACAGTTCCCTCTAAAGCGATTATTATTCCAAATGAAAACGGCACAGCGCCAGCGCTTTTATTCGAAGCCAAGACTGTGACGTTATTTCTATTGCCAGGCGTACCACATGAAATGCAGGCCATCTACCAAAGCAGTATAAAACCCTATTTGATCCATCGCTTGCCTAATGTTGGACTGAAAGTTCAAGAGCATATCATCATCTCTGGGGCACGGGAAGACGATGTAGACCCCCTTCTTCGAAAACTCAGCGAAGTCACTCCAGAATTAGGTATAGGGCTTTATCCACGACCAGGCGCATTAACAGTTACATTAAGTGCGCCGCATGACGACAAGCTCTTGTTAGCGGTCTTGGAATCCGCAAAGAAAAATTTGGCAAGTCATTTTCCTGACAAAGCCATTGTAACCACGCGAGCTAGTATTCAGGAAGCTATACACGAATTGTTTATCACGCACGGGATCACGCTTAGCACCGCAGAATCTTGCACGGGCGGAGCCATCGCAGCCCGCCTGACAAGCTTACCCGGTGCTTCTAAATACTTCTTGGGCTCGATTGTAGCATATGCTAACGAGGTGAAGCATGACCTGCTATACGTTCCACAGGACATATTAGAACTGAAAGGAGCTGTCAGCGAAGAAACAGCAATCGAAATGGCCAAAGGCGCTTTGGCACGCATCGGCAGTGACTACAGCGTCGCCGTCACAGGAATTGCAGGACCAGGCGGTGCCGGCTTGCAAAAGCCTGTAGGAACAGTTTGGGTTGCTGTCGCAAATAAGCAAGGAGTCGTGTTGAGTTGGCACCTACGTGGCCGGGGGACTCGTGCAAATATCATTGAATACACCATCAATTCCGCACTTTGTCGTTTATGGATTGCTGCTAACAAAGATGCAAGATAAAGGGGTTCGCCTTCATTGGCTGCCCTGCATATAGCCACGGACCCCGATCCCCATTAATCATCCCAATAACATCCTAAATCATGCCTTTGACCCTGATTGCTACGTAAGCGGCAAATAAGGACAGGTTGAATTGAAGTTTAAGGTGTGCGTTCGC
>CAYTFC010000086.1:0-11898 GCA_964436955.1 uncultured bacterium
TGCATCTGATATATCGTTATGAGCGCTAGATGAAGTTTTGGTAGCAATCAGGGTCCTAGATGCAAGTTTAAAAATTGACTGGTGATCTCGTTGTATTTTTAGCACAAAAACGTGGATAAGATCCGTTGTCTTTTTTCCATTCGACTGTTACATTTGCTGCTCTTGTGAGGCGGGGGGAATATGCCAATTACTTTGGAGCGCATTCGATCCAAAGCGGTGACAGTGGGTATTATCGGCTTAGGATATGTAGGCTATCCACTAGCACTTCTTTTTGGTGAATCCAATTTGAAAGTCATCGGTTTTGATATCGATGAAAGTAAGGTCAATGCGATCAATTCTGGTTTTAACTACATCAAGCACATCGATGGGGGCCGTTTAAAAGCTCTTCGTGCAGAAGGGGGTCTTGAAGCAACAGCGGATTACGGACGTGTCAGGGAATGTGATGCTCTAATCATTTGTGTTCCCACTCCATTGAGCCGTAACATGGACCCTGATCTCTATTATATCGAAGCAACGTGTAAGGCAATTGGTCCTCACTTGCGTCCTCATACCCTCGTTTCTCTTGAAAGTTCCACGTTTCCCGGCACAACTGAGGAAATTGTAAAGCCCTTATTAGAAAGTTTGAGTCCCTTTCGTGAAGGCCGCGATCTTTATCTGTGCTTTAGTCCGGAAAGAGAAGATCCAGGTAATGGCAAGTTTAACACGCGAAATATTCCTAAATTAGTAGGAGCTTCTGATCCTACGGCCCTAGGACTGGCTTCTGCTTTATATGCATTGGCAATCGACGAGGTTGTGTCGTTGCCCTGCGCCAAAATTGCTGAGGCGGCTAAACTTTTTGAAAATATTTTTCGCAGCGTCAATATTGCGTTGGTCAATGAGTTAAAAGTAATTTTAGATGCGATGAATATCGATGTCTGGGAAGTGATTCGAGCTGCGAGCACCAAGCCCTTTGGTTTTATGCCTTTTTGGCCTGGCCCAGGATTGGGTGGACACTGTATTCCGATTGACCCCTTCTACCTAACGTGGAAAGCTAAAGAATTTGGAATGCACACACGTTTTATCGAACTTGCCGGCGAAATCAACCGCTCTATGCCAAACTGGGTAGCTGGGAAAATTCAAGATTGCCTAAACCATCATGCAAAGCCCTTAAAGGGCTCCAAAATTCTGCTGTTGGGTTTATCTTATAAGCCAGACGTAGAAGACATGCGCGAAAGCCCTACTCTAGAACTCATGCACATACTTGAGCGCAAAGGGGCCCTGACCAGTTACCACGATCCTTATGTTCCCCAAATTGGTGGTAGCAGGGAGTATGGGGATTTGGCTGGTCGCTGTTCTCATGAAATTTCTAACGAATTTGATTGCATGGTCGTTTGCACGCGCCATTCGTGCTTTGAGTCTGAAGACTTGTTAAAGCAGGGAGTTCCCATTATTGATACTAGAAACCTTTTGCCTAAGCATCCATTAGTTTTTGCCGCTTAACTATTACTCTTGAGGTCTATTGTGGAGTTCATTGATCTTAAAACCCAATATCAGAAATATAAATCAGAAATCGATACAGCCATTCAAAAAGTTTTGGACCATGGCGCATATATAATGGGTCCAGAGGTTAAGGAACTGGAGCAGCAGTTATCTCGTTATGTAAGTGTGAAGCACACTCTTGCTGTGGCTAGCGGCACAGATGCTCTTTTAATGGCGCTGATGGCATATGACATTGGTCCCGGTGACGAAGTCATTACCACGCCTTTCACATGGATTTCTTCGGCAGAAGTGATTGCGCTCCTCCATGCCAAACCTGTATTTGTGGATATCGACCCAGTAACTTACAACATCGACCCGAATAAGCTGGAAGATGCCATTACAGCAAACACGAAAGCCATTATTCCGGTTAACTTGTATGGCCAAATGCCCGACTACGATGCGATCAAAGCGATAGCAGCAAAGTATGAAATCCCCATTATCGAAGACGCAGCTCAGAGCTTTGGTGCGACCCAAAAAGGCCATCAGAGCGGTAGCGTCACTGAAATTGGTTGCACAAGCTTTTATCCAGCTAAGCCACTTGGTTGTTATGGAGATGGGGGCGCTATCTTTACAAATGATGATGCTTTAGCTTCTAAAATGCGTGCGATTAGAACGCACGGGGGAGAAGTACGCCACCACCACACGTATGTAGGTCTTAACGGGCGTTTTGACACCATGCAAGCGGCTATCGTATTAGTGAAACTAAAACATTATAATGACGAGTTGCGCCTACGTCAAACCATCGCTGCACGTTACAATAAACTGCTTGGCGATGCGGTTATGACACCAGCTGTCTTGGATGGCAATACGCATTCCTATGCACAATATACGATCAGAGTTGAAAATCGCGATGGACTTGCCAAGCATTTGGTAGAGGAAGGAATTCCTACAGCCATTTTCTATCCTAAGTGTGTGCATGAGCAGCCTTGTTTTGCGAATCTTGGATATGCTAAAGGTAGTTTTCCAGTTTCCGAAAAGGCATCTCAAGAAGCGATTAGCCTTCCTTTTCATCCTTGGTTAAGCGAAGACGTGCAGAGCAAGATCTGTGAAAAAGTACTGGAATTCGTAGGGCAACCTGTAGGGCAAAGATAGTATTAAAACCCCGGTTGGCTACCTATCCGCCCGCTTAGGCTAGCTGCAGCAAGCAATCTGTCACGTTTTCCTCCTCGGTCATAGTTAAAACTATGTCCTTGTCGGTATCCGTGCACCTTGCTCGCTTCGCTTAGCCCAAGCGGGCGGATAGGTAGCCAACCGGGTTAAAAGAGGATGGAGATGGCGGAGTATCAGTTTGAGCGTTCTTTAGCGCTAGTTGGTGTGGGTTATTGGGGTAAAAATTTAGCGAGGAACTTCCATTCGCTAGGAGTGTTGCATACCATTTGTGACACTAATCCAGACCTACTACAACAAAATCAAGAAAGGTATCCTGATGTCAAACTGAGCTCAGATTTTTCTGCAACACTTCGCGATCCAGCGATAAAACGAATTGTTATTGCTGCACCAGCAAGACTGCATTACGAGCTTGCTTGCCAGGCTTTGCGTGCTAAGAAAGACGTGTTTGTCGAAAAGCCTCTTTGTCTTACTGTTGCGGAGTCTGAAAAGCTTGTGCAGCTAGCATCTGATCAAGACTGTATTGTGATGGTAGGTCACATTTTACATTACCATCCCTGTGTACAGTCATTGCAGGAAATGATTGGCCGCGGCGAATTAGGTAAGATTCAATATATCACCTCCAATCGCCTCAATCTTGGCAGCATACGTACGGAAGAAAATGCTCTCTGGAACTTCGCTCCACATGATATTTCTGTAATTCTTTCACTATTGGGTCAGCGTATGCCGGAAGAGGTACGGTGCGTAGGTACCGATTGCGTCTCTCCTGGGGTGGCTGACATGAGTTTGACCACATTACGCTTTGGCGATGTACGTGCGCACATCTATGTCAGCTGGTTAAATCCGTTTAAGGAACAGCGTTTGGTGGTAGTAGGTTCAGCCGGATTGGCTGTATTTGATGACACCAAGCCTTGGACTGACAAACTGCAAGTGCATCGAAACCATGTTCAATGGCCCGATGGCAAGACGCCGATTGTTAATCCTAACGAAATGGAACATGTCGAAGTTGTGCAAAAGGAACCGTTAAAGGAAGAATGCCTGCATTTTCTACAATGCTGTGAAGATCGCAAAACTCCTTTAACAGATGGTCAGGAAGGCTTACGTGTCATGCGCATCCTTGAAGCCGCCCAGCAAAGCATGGATGCACATGGTGAAGCCAAGCGACCAGCAATGTTGCAAAGTGGTCCATCTACGTTTGTGCATCCCACAGCGGTTGTAGATCCCGAAGCGAAAATTGGTCCAGGCACAAAAATCTGGCATTTTTCTCATGTTATGGCCGATGCCCAAATCGGTCCTGAGTGCAATATAGGCCAGAACGTCGTTATTTCACCAGGCGTTCGGTTAGGTAAAAATGTGAAGGTTCAGAATAACGTCAGTTTGTATACAGGGCTACAGTGCGAAGATAACGTTTTCATTGGACCCAGCGCGGTCTTTACGAACGTAATCAATCCACGTAGTGCTGTTAGCCGTAAGACAGAATACAAAGCTACAGTATTGCGTGAAGGGGCTACCATTGGTGCTAATGCAACAGTTATTTGCGGAATTGAAATTGGTGCGTATGCTTTTATCGGAGCAGGTGCTGTTGTTACAAAAAATGTTAAGTCTTTCGCTTTAGTTTACGGAAATCCTGCCAAGCAAGTTGGTTGGATGAGTAAACATGGAGACCGGCTTGACCTGCCCGTAAGTATCGGTGAGGGATCCTCACAAATATGCATATGCGTCGCTACTGGAGAACAATATGAACTGTGCGGCGCGCAGCTTTCAGTATGTGCCTTTGATCCGTTGGTCGTTTAGAAAGGTAGAAGGTCAAGAGTATACTAGATAGTATTGATTAAAGGGTTCGTCCTTTGAAATCCACCAAGAACTTACCAAAAATAAGCCATAAAGCAAGCCACTATTTAGAGAAAGCACAAAGGGATTGGTAAAGCCAGCCACAATCCACAGGCAGTATACCAAAAAGAACGCAAGTTTGACTCGACTTATTGAGTATTTTAAGAAAGAAATCCCTATCTCCCCAAGAATACATGTTATAGGGATTATCCCAATTATTCCCAATTGCATTAAAACAGCTAACCATTGGACTTCATAGTTATGTGGAGACCCTTTATCCCTAATGCAGCCTTCTGCCCAACTCCCAACTCCTGATCCACAGATGGGCGTTTTATGAAATGTGTGCATCAATGCGTTTGCTTGCGCATGACGGAATGAATCGGAGTGTCTAGACTCTTTACTAAAGAACCGTTTATTAACAAGAAACTCTATTCGATCAGTTCCTAAAATTCCCATTGTCGCCGCCGCCAATAAGATAACTAACATAAATTGGCGCATTAAACCTAGTAGACTAGCCGTAGCCCACACAAAGCACACATATCCTATGACAGTTGCAACCCACAAAAAGCGCGAATAACTGAAGAAGATTGAAACCAAAGATAAAATAACGTAAATAGGTAAGAAAAATTTTGGGAGCTTGACGCCAAGAGATGAACTCATTAAAGCAAAAAATAGTAGAAAGGGCGTAGGTATATCTGTGGACAGTTGAAGACGGCCAATTCCTTTGGCTATTCCGGTACTCATTAAAGAAAATCCAAGGTCTGTTATAATAGTTATTTTCACATATCCTAATATAACAAGCATAACAAATATTGATTTAGCCAAACAGAACGCAAAATTAGAATACAGCATGACTCTAATGAGTACTGGATAAAATGCCCTGTTGACCAAGTACCAGTATATGAGCATCGCAGCCGCTGCAATAGTGACTACATATATTTTTAGCTGATCCAAAGGGCTTGCTAATGATTCTGAAGGATGCTCTGTAAGGAATATGAATAAGCTCCAAGAAAGCAGCAGCATAAGGCATAGACTTATTAGAACCAGTAGTATTTGGCTTTTATGCATATGTAATTGCGTCATAGCATGCAGACACGTGCACCCCATTGCCAGTATTGCCGTAAGGTTTTTTGGATTGAATAAAGAATGACCTCCTGTTGAAGGGAAAATTAGCCCAACTATCATAAAAAGAAGGAAGGGCCAAGCGAGAACTGTATCAGGTCTTCTTGAAGACTTGGACACTATTGCAGTTGTTGACATGTAATTCATTGTTAGCGGTCTCAAAGTCGATGGAAAGTAGCCCGTAATTATCATCTATTCCTGATATTGAACGAACGCGAGCTCAGTCTAGAGACTACTTTAGAAGAGTATTGGAGTAAATGAAAAAGGAAGAGATATTGCACGTACTCACGACCCTTCGCACACCTAGTCTGCGACTGCTACCAAAAAAATATATTTTAGAAAAAAGAAATTATCTAGCATATTGCCCATCTATTCATCTGTTGCAACAGGCCTTATTAATTAAAAAAAGATGAATCTCGGAAGTTACCTTTGAAAGGGAAAAGGAATTTAAATGACATCTACCGAACCCACCACAGCGCCCATACACGTCTCAAGTCTTGGTGCCTCTTTGGTGGCACTTAGTCATGCTCAAAAAGATAAAGAGGGCGCACCCACTCTAATTCCCGGCTTTTTCTTTCGTAGTGTTTCAACCGGTGGCTTGATTAACACTATCTACTCGGTAGTGTACTATATCATCGATACCTACTTCCGCTCAGCTGATGATAGCCTGCTGAAGGAACATCTAGAGGGGATCCTCGAAAGTATAAAAGCATCATTTGCTGTAAAAGTTGAAGAGGTCAAAGGGGCTTATGCGCAATATGAAGCCTATCTTAATCGTCTCAAAAACGGAGAGACCCCCGATGCAGAGAGCGTTGTATCAGCTCGTTATATCCTCGCCGATTGGAATAATTCCATACGTCCGTCCAAGGGGATGACCCTACAAAAAATGATCAAGCAAGCCAATGCGACGTTTTTGGCAATAAAGGAGTCTAAAGGCTTATTTAGTGGCTGGGATAGCTTGCTACAATACGACAGCTCGTTTGAGCAAATAACTGGTACGCAGGCAATCATTGAATTGGAGGAGAATCTAGGGCAATTGCCGCTTGGTGTTTGCAGTAAACTCTGTAATCCCAATCCCAAACTAGATGTGATTGAGGCATCCACTCTTAAGCAATGGATAGCCAAGATAAATGGATGCTGGCGCGTGGATGTACATAAGCTTCACCGCGGATTGAGAGCTGCAATGATTCACCTTAAGCTTAGCACACAAAGTAAAACGGGAAAGCCTTCTAAGCTGGCCATTTTGGAGACAAATTTACGCGACAACGGACTACTTGCAATGACTGAGCCTGATGGAAAGCACCTTTCTTGGCGTAGATCATTAGGCATAGGTTCTGTGCTCTCGCTTGAGAGAAACCAATATACCATTCAAGACCGAAGCACCATAACAAGAACGAATGGTGGAAAAGAGTCCTACTGGTCGTTTCCCATTGTCGAAGATGAGAGTAAATGCATCATCGTTGGGGAAAATGAAGTATCGTTAGGATTACAAATTGCTGATGAAGCCACCGGATCCTCTATAGCTCCATATCCCAAAATCTATCGCACAGATAGGTATGGACGATTTGGTGAAGCTGAACGTATCGCCACATTGCTGGATCAAAAGAATTGGACAAGTTCAGGCGGGAGTGTTTCGTGGGGCGATAGTGGCCCTGTGAGGCAGATAGAGGGTATGCTCAAGAAGCTTGCAGCGATGGAAGAAACTCCAATAGTTGAGGCGGCGGACTTTGGTTTCAACGCGTCAAATGAGTTGAAACTGCGGCACCCCTTGGAGTCCGGAGAAAAATATGACTTTCCACGCATTGTCAGAATTGCTTTCCATGCTGCGAACGGAAATTTAACCGTATATAAGCGGTTGTTGAAGGAATCAGGTCTGAGTACTCATGTGGCGACCGAATACTATCAAGATGTCGTTGAAGATGTTTTGAAAGAGGATTCCAGAGGTTATGATGTCGTTGCTGTTGTTAGAAGCCCTAAAATCACTGATGCAGCAGTTCGTGCAATGGCCAATGAATTATCTAAGAGTGTGAAAGCGCTGCTGGAAAGATGTAGCTATCAACTGAAACAAACCTACATCATTGCCGGTAAAGAGATGTCTTTGATTCGGGAAGCTCTTGTTGTGGCTATTGTGAACGAGTATAGGGATAGCATAGGGGCTGGCATGCTATGGCCAGGCCTGGATGAGGCCGTCGTCAATCGCGCTGCCACAAAGCTACAGCTCAATGCTAAGTAAGCATACAGGAACCATTTTTTAGAACTTTCACCATAGATCAAAGAGAACTCAGAGGCCTGTGGATTAAAGCCTGTTTTTTGCCGCAGGTCTCTGAGTTCTCTGTGATCTATGGTGAAAATTCTAAAAAATCCAAACAGACCAAACCCGGGAAGCGTCAGCAGTTGATGAAAGTACCATTACGACCGGTATCCTTATCTCGACGATAGGAATAGAAATCCGTGGCATTGGCATACGTGCATTGACGGGCTATTTCTATATGATGCTCAAGAATACCTTCTGCCTTAAGTTGAGCGGTCGAAATAGCCCAAAAATCAAAGAAATTTGGCTTTGTCTGGTATTCCCAAAAGCTCTCTGGCAATTCTGTGCGGTAGTTTGTAAACTCCGCATGGCACGGCCCTAAACTTGGCGAAATGCATACCAACAGATTTGCTGGATCAGAACCTAATTGCTTAAGCCGATCAATGGTGGTTGAGAAAATGTTTTGCACACTTCCGCGCCATCCTGAATGAACCACTGACATGATGTGCTTAATAGGATCATAAAAAATGGCAGCTTGGCAATCGCCATGTTTCACTAACAATGTTTTGTCAGCCACAGCACAAACCATGGCATCGCCTTCGCCACAATGGGGAGGAGAGTCTTCGTGTATCGCTACTACGTGTGTGCCATGAACTTGTTTAAGGTGATGGATAGTGGAAAGGTTAAGAATGTTTTGAATTTTTGAGATATTTTCAGGAACAGTTAGGTCACAGCTTCGACAAAGCACCCCGTGCTTGATTCCAAGATCAGCAAGTAAATCGAATTCAAGCCACTCAAGCCCTTTAGAGAAATGTCGTTTCATATCATCACCGATTAAGAATGCGCACGGCACAATATTTCGCCACGGAATAGGGAACTCCCATCCAACAGGCGCGAGAGTTGACGCGAATTTCATTCCGAGCAGACATCAGACGATAGATGCGGGGCATCTTGCGACGGTCGGTTTGCCAGCCACGACAATGGTAGGCAATTAAATCTGGAGTCAAAAGCAAGCTCCAACCTTTTTGTCGTAAACGACAGGAAAGATCAATATCATCTTTGTACATGAAGAACGTACTATCCCATACCTCAGAATCGCGAAGCAACACTTGTTCAAGAGCTTTTTTACGACAAAAAAGTAATGCACCGCAAAGAGCGGGGACCTCTTCAGCCTTTAAGCTAAGGCTTGCTATCGGTTCCCCTTGTCCACGGTCATACCAACGACCATACCAAGTACGAAATACTCCTGTTGAATCATAAAGGCCAGTTGGCCGGTCCGTTTCGATATTGTATCCTTGCAAAGGACCTGATAGCGCTCCAATTTTCTCATTTTGAGGCTGGTTTAGGATCTTGCACGCCTCATGCCCGAATGATGGAGTTAAAAAAGCATCAGGATTCAAAAATAAAACGAATTGGCTATGGGGTGAAACGTGGTTCATTCCTACGTTATTTCCACGGCAGAAGCCAATATCCTTATGACCAGTAATAACTACTATATCGGACCGCTGTTGATATGCATCTAGATAGCTCAGGTCCGTTGAACCACTATCCACAATAACAATAAGATCAGGCTTGTATGTCTGAGCGTCTAAACATTCAATGTTTTTATGAATAAATTTTTGGCTATTGTGAGTAACGATTATTACGGAATAACTCATCGGCGTTCCATCTCATGGTTGGTATGGATTTAGAGTGAATGCGTTTAGGTATATTTTCAATGGCAAAGTGCGCTATATTGACATGAACCCATAAAGTCGGTACAAACTCCCTTCTGTAAAACAAGGATTGTATAATGTACCGCTGGGCATATGTCATTGCTGCTCTAAGTGCATCACTGGATGCTGCTACAGTAGATCTACTGCCAAATACCGACGAGATGAAGCAAGATCCTAGACCTACATGGGTGGAGCAGTATCACCAAGAGCAGTATGAGCGTGATGTTTATGATCGCCAGCCTGACTTCAAGCCATATCTAAGATCGCAGAAGGTGCGCAGGTACATCGATCCTGGCCTTATTCAAGAAACGGAAGGCGAACCACTTCCTCAAGAACAGGTGGTTCCAGCAACCCAAAACCTGCAAACCGACGAACAGCAAGAGCTGTATCAAGAATCGGTAGGTCCACAGCAGAAGCAAGATCAGGAAAAGCCTAAGCAAGCGGGGCGCCGTCATGAAAGCTTATTGCAAGAACTCATAGAAAAGCAGGTTCAAGAAGCACAGAAACCTCCATTTAGGCCCTCGGATCGCCGTCCTAAAGCTCCTGGGATATTGCGCTCTTCGATGATTATTCAAGCCATAAAAGAGGGTCGTGTTGATCAATTAGCGCGAGCACTCCGTTTGGGAATGAGTCCTAACCAGAAGTCCCGTGAGGGCGAAACACCCGTTGAACTCGCAATCATTAATGCCGCAATGGGAGGAAAAGGACTGCAAATGCTGCAGTATCTCGTGCGAGCCGGTGCTAGCCTAGAGACTCTCACTTCCAAAGGAGACACACCACTTACGCTAGCTTTAAAAGAACGTGCTACAGATGTCGTTGCCTATCTCATCACGCAAGGTGTCAACATGCGTACACCAGACGCTGCGGGCAATAACCCGCTTCAAATTATAATAATGAATGGTGACATGGATGCCTTCGAATATTTTGTTCATAGAAATCTTGGCATCAATGACGTCAATAGCGTTGGTGATCGTCCTTTGGATACCGCTTTAAGGCACATGAACGTTGAAATGGCCATGGAATTGATAGCTGAAGGAGCCTTAGTGGGGGAAAGGGATGCTGATCGACTGACTCCTTTGCACCGAGCTGCTGAGGCTAATCAGTTTGATGTGGTGGCATTATTAGTGCAAAGGGGTGCTTCTACCAACCTACGAGCCGGTCCTGAGCTAAATAGTCCATTGAATATTTCGGCTAAAAATGCCGATTTTGATTCCGTAAAGTTTATGATGCGTAGTGGCGACGGCAATGTGAATCTGCCTAATGCTCAAGGACAGACGGCCATTATTTTAGCGGGAAGTAATCCACGTACTACTGTAGATATGATTAATTTTCTTATCAACAATGGCGCAATAGTCGGTGCTGTGGATAGCGATGGTAATACGGCCCTACATGCAGCGGCGTCGGCAGGAAACATTCCTGTGATACTTAACCTACTCCGCAAAGGCTCTATCATTGATCAGCCCAATAACAGAGGTGAAACAGCCCTCTATGCCGCTGCACGAGCAAATAAATTGGATACTGTCAAGGCACTCCTTGATAGACATGCAAATGTCAATACTACCCCTAGCCCTCTTGAAGGGGCAATTGAAGGTGGAGATGAACGGGTTGTAAAGCTCCTTATCGAAAAGGGAGCTTCAATTTAAATTTAAAAAGGAAAAAATAGAATGCGCGTTTTAGGGTGGGTTCCAGGTTTAGGAATGGGTGAAGCATCGTGTTGCGCAAAGCGCAAGCTAGAGAATGAGGCGATGTTACGATTATTGGATCGGCTATGTCGCATTGCATTAGCGATTTTTGCCGCTATAATTGCACCCGAATTATTCGCGATCAGTTTTGGGATTGGTGTTGCGGCAGCTATAGTGCATGCGTGTGCGTATCCTGATGCCATCCGAAGCGCAGGAAACCTTAAACCCGTTTGTGGGCAGGGCTATATGGAATTCTTGTCTGGCAAAAGCTTTGAACCATGGATAGTGCATGTAGTGACGACGCTGTTTGTGGGAGCGCACGTGCGTCATGACCCGCATTTCTTTGTGCCGTTCTGTGGATTGTTTATAGGATGGCGGGGTGGTGAGGAAGCCAGTGCTATGGCCTATCATTTAAGTAAGCGGGCCGTGAACTGGTATGAGCAACCTGCCAAACCCTGTTCCAGCTGTTCATAGTATATGGGCCTGTCATTGTTCAACAAAGCTGCCTTTTCCTTGTGGGTCTGCCTCGCCGAGGCAGACAAGGTTTACCCCTAAGGGATGCCGCTTCGGCGAAGCGGCGCTACAACACCCTACAGAAGCCTTTTCCTTGTGGGTCTGGCCTCGCCGAGGCAGACAACTCCATCTCAACAAAGCTGCCTTTTCCTTGTGGGTC
>CAYTFC010000087.1:0-11829 GCA_964436955.1 uncultured bacterium
TGCAACATTATGCCTCTCGGCAAGAGATCACTCTTGCCGTCGAGGCACACTGCTGTATCTGATATATCGCTATGAGCGCTAGATGAAGTTTTGGTAGCAATCAGGGTCTCTCTAAGGCGTGTTATCTAGTCCGCAATTCATGGTTGCTGTATAATCCCTTATTCAGCAACTTTAGCAGACTAGGAGTCGCGCATGCGTATTGGAATTCCCAAAGAGGTTAAAATCCAAGAAAATCGCGTTGGCGCTACACCAGATCTCGTGCGGACCCTTGTTGGGGATGGTCATGAGGTATGGGTGGAATCTCGTGCTGGTCACGCCATTGGCTTCACCGACGAATTATATGCAGCTTTCGGCGCCAAAATCGTGGATTCGCCTCAAGAGGTCTATAGCTGCGATTTAGTGGTAAAGGTCAAGGAGCCTCAGGCTTCTGAAGTTCCTTTTCTTCGCGAAAATCAGGTTCTCTTTTGCTACTTGCATTTAGCTGCTGAGCCAAAGCTTGCGAAAGCGATGATTGATTCCAAAGTTATCGGCATTTCATACGACACGGTTACTGATAGTGAAGGTCGTCTACCGTTGCTGACTCCAATGAGTGAAATTGCTGGTCGCGCAGCTATTCAAATTGGCGCAACCGCTTTGCAGATGAATAATGGTGGCCCAGGTGTTCTTTTGGGAGGTGTTCCTGGAACTCCACGTGGTAAAGTGGTGGTAATCGGCGGCGGCGCAAGTGGAACTGAATCTGCGCGTATGGCTCTTGGACTAGGTGCTGATGTTACTGTCATCGACCGAAATTTATATCGTTTGCGTTATTTAGACATGATTTTTCACAATCAACTGACAACGCGAGCATCCAGCATTGAATCTATTACAGAGAGCATCACTGGGGCAGACTTAGTTATCGGTGCTGTGCTGATTCCGGGGAAAAAGGCTCCAATGGTGATAACACGTGCAATGCTTTCTAAAATGCCCCTTGGATCGGTAATTGTTGATATCTCGATCGACCAGGGAGGTTGTTGCGAGACATCACGTCCGACGACGCACGACAATCCTACTTATGTTGTGGATGGGGTCATTCACTATTGTGTGACCAATATTCCTGGGGGCGCATGTCCGCGCACAGCTACACAAGCCCTTACAAGTGCTACGGGACCCTATATACAAGCTCTCGCCCGCAAAGGGTATCACGCGGCTCTTTCTGAAGATCTCTCTTTACGCTTTGGGTTAAACGTTTGTAGAGGTAAGATCACACATCGCTCTGTTGCAGAGGATTTGGGTTGTGAATATGTTCCACCTGAAGAGTTTCTACTAAGTTGCAAGAGATAATGAATGGAAAATCAATCCCGCTACCTTATTGGTATTGATCTTGGGACTACCAACAGTGCTGTTTCCTATATCGATACACAGGATGCTACTCAGACGGTTCACCCTTTCCCTATTTTGCAATTGACCGCTAGGGGTCTTGTTGAGTTCCGCAACGCTTTGCCATCTTTTTGTTATCTACTTGTGGACGGAGAGTGGTCTCCTAATGATGGCTTATTGCCTTGGGCGAAGCCTATGAATTATATTGTGGGTGAGTTGGCCAAAGATCAGGGTTCTCTATCACCTACAAGATTAGTTTTTTCAGCTAAAAGCTGGCTTTGTAACGCCGCCGCCGATCGTAAGGAGCGCATTTTGCCTCCGCCAGCGGAAGAATCTTTGCGCATTAGTCCCGTAGAAGCGACAAAACGTTACCTTGCACATTTGCGCGATGCTTGGAATCACCAAATGGCTAAAGGTGATCCCAATACAGAACTGGAGCAGCAAGAAATTGTGCTTACTGTTCCAGCTTCTTTTGATGAGGTGGCTAGAACCCTTACAGCTTTGGCTGCCCAGCAAGCGGGTTTTACCCGAGTGACTCTACTGGAGGAGCCTCAAGCGGCGTTCTATGAATGGATTAGAGCCAATGAAAAGTCCTGGACGTCTGAGCTGCAAGAAGGGCAGGTTATCGTCATTTGTGACGTTGGTGGAGGGACTACAGACTTCAGCTTAGTTCAGGTGACGCATACGAATGGAGTTTTAGGCTTTCGTCGTCTTGCGGTAGGAGACCATCTGCTGTTGGGCGGCGATAATATGGATTCCACTTTGGTACATTACTTCCACACACTCTTGCAGGCTGAAGGTGTTGGAGAGCTCACCTCTTTGCAATGGCATCAGTTACGCCATGAAGCGCGCAAGGCTAAAGAATCGCTTCTGGCTACGGATAGCCCTGCGGCATCATTTACAGTGCGCTTGGCAGCTCCTGGATCTCGTGTGGTCGGAGGAAGCTTGACATGTGAAGTTACCGCATCCGAAGTGTTTAAGCTTTTACATACGGGCTTTTTTGATAGTTATGACCGCGATAGTGCGATTAAGCTGCACAAACGATCTGGAATGCGGTCAATGGGTTTACCATTTGAGGATGAACCGTCAATTACTAAACACTTAGCGCACTTTCTCTTTTGCCAAGGTAATGAAACCGAAAAGCGTTGCCCAGATTATATACTCTTCAATGGCGGAAGTATGAAACCATTAGGGTTTCAGAAGGCCATCGTGGATTCCATAGGACGTTGGTATGATTGTCCTCCTCCAAAGGTTCTTAAAACACAAAGTCTGGATTTAAGTGTCTCTCGCGGCGCAACCTATTATGGTAAAACGCGTCGTGGGCAAGGGATTAAGATCGGAGGCGGCACTCCGCGTAGCTATTATTTGGCCTTAGACGTCAAAGACTCTAATGGCAATGTTTCTACTAAAGCCCTGACGTTATTGCCAAGAGGCACTGAAGAAGGAGCCTCTTATGAGCCCGAACAAACTTTTACATTGCTTCCAAACCGACCCGTTTCGTTTAAGCTACTGACTTCACACGTGCGTTTGCATGATGAACAAGGCAGTTTAGTTTCCATCACTGAAGAAGAAATGCAGCCCTTGCCCGTACTCCAAACGATTATTCGTTTTGGCAAAAGCGGACAAGATGCAGAGAGGATTCCAGTGACATTAGGTCTCACTTTAACAGCACTTGGGACATTGGCAATATGGCTGCAAAGTGTGAAGACTGACCATCTCTGGAATTTGGAGTTTCAAGTGCGTCACAGCAGTGGCCAGGATGATGGTCTATCTGCGTTAGGAAAGGTAAGGAGTGACGAATCTCATGATATTGGGCATTTGCAGGCCGCACAAAAGCTGGTTGAAGACCTGTTTTTGGGATCAACCACTATAGAGGCAGGTAAGTTGATGGAAGTTCTTGAAGGTACTTTACAAAGTACCCGCAAGGACTGGCCTCCCAGTGTTCTGCGAGCGCTTGCGGACACCGTCCTCGGGTTAATGGACAAACGCAAACGTTCGGCTATTTTGGAACGGCGTTGGTGGAATCTATTAGGCTTTTGTTTGCGTCCTGGATTGGGATTTCCTTTAGATGATTATCGCATTGAGCGGATATGGAAGCTTCTATTGGTGGATCTTAAAGCGAGTTCCGATCAAGAAACAAATATACAGCGGCTAATATGCCTTCGGCGCATTGCTGGAGGCTTTAATAAGGGCCAGCAAACGCAGTTGGCGAGCACTTTAGTAATGTCTAATAAAGATTTGAAAAGAGCTGCTGATATTTATCTTTATAGTGAACAAGTACGTACCTTGGCAGCATTTGAGCGTCTTGATCACAAGAGTAAGCAGCGTTTGGCAGAGCAGCTAGTGCAACGAATAACCTCTAAGCAGGCAATTGAAGCGGAATATTGGGCTTTGGGTAGACTTGGAGCTCGCGAGCTCCTATTTGGATCCCTTGCTCATGTAATGCCATCTTCAACATGTAAAGATTGGGTTGAACGGTTGCTAAATGCTAGGGACGTTAAGTTGGAATGGCTAGTGTTTCCTCTTACTCAAATGGTACGGCGGACTGAACATCCAGAGGTGAATTTGCCCGAATTTCTTCTTCAGAGCACATTGGAGCGCTTTGAGGGATCTCCATTGGCTGAAAGAGTAGGTCGTTTGTTAGCGAAATCAGCTTTATTGGATCGTGCTCAGCAGGAAGCTATGTTTGGCGAGAGCTTGCCAGCCGGTCTGCAGGTCGAGCATGCTTAGCGACGGTAGGTGTGGTCTGTATGTATATGTGGCAGTTACGACCGCGAAGTGGTCGAATAGATATAGCCATGGGTAAGGACCCCGGAGGGGTCGCTCCACATGCATGCATTTTTCACCGCCCTCGAAGAATATGCTAAAGGACGATTAATGACAGAAATATCTTGTCATAAGTAGATATTCGCTTTACATTAAACCACTTCGTGGCTTTCTTGCCGCTTTGCGGTCATCAATCAACTACTTAAGCGTCGCAAGGCCTAGCTAAGATGATTAATCGTCTTTATCGGATACGGTGTGTGCGGCATCATCGACATATTGTAGCAGCTCTATCAACTCTGAGCGATCAAGCCGTTTAATCACGTCTTGGTCATCAGTTCCAATGACGTCTTCCATTAGCTGGCCTTTAGCACTAATAAGGGCGTCAATGCGCTCCTCAAAAGTTCCCTTAGTCACTAGCTTAAAGACTTGCACGCCACGCGTCTGTCCTATGCGGTGCACCCTGTCAGTGGCTTGATTTTCTCGTGCAGCATTCCACCAGCGGTCATAGTGAATAACCACCGATGCAGCGGTTAGATCCACGCCTAACCCTACAGCCTGCAGAGAGCCTAAAAAGACTTCGCAGGTGGGGTCTTGGTTGAACAGTTTGAGTTGCTCGCCCCTATTGGCTGTTGATCCTCGAATAGATGCAAATGAGATTCCTTGCTCTTTCAGATAATCCTGAAAGATATCCAGCATCGCAAGGTAATGTGAGAAAACCACGACTTTCTGACCGCTGGCTCGAGCTTCGCTTAGGATTTCTACAAACAATTCCCATTTACCAGAGTCATGTTTACGGAAATCCTCAGGCTTTTTCAAAAACACTGCAGGATGGTTACAAATGCGTTTGAGTTGAGTGAGTATCGCAAAGATATGGATGTAGGGAACAACTTTGTCGGAGTCCTTTAATTCGCTAATGACCTCTTGCCGCATCTGATCGAGCACCTGTTTATAGAGGCGTTTTTGTTCATCAGAAAGCTGGCAATGGAAGACTTCTTCAGTTTTTTCCGGTAGGTCGGTAAGGACATCTTCCTTCTTACGCCGCATAATAAAGGGTTTTATCAATCGCGAGAGTAAATAGCGGCGCCCTAGATTTTGCTCTTTGTCAATTGGTTTTATGAAAAAATCCCTGTAGTCCTTCTCAGAGGGCATGTATGTCGGAAGAACAATATCGAATAGAGCCTTGAGTTCCATCAAATGGTTCTCAATGGGCGTGCCGGTTAGCCCTAGTTTCATGGCGGCTTGAACTTGCGAAAGGGCGCTGTGGAGCCGACTAGCATGGCTCTTGGCTGCTTGCACTTCATCGAAAATGGCGAGGTCAAACTTGATGTCTTTAAGGTTTTTCACTTCGCGTCGCCATACGCCATAAGATGTTAACAGGATCTGGCAAGAATCATCAAAATCTTCCAGATTGCGCTCCAGGCCATAGAAAGTATGCACGTGAAAGGAGGGTAGAAACTCTTGGAGTTTTTCTGCCCAGTGATAGATGACCGAAGTAGGGCATACTACTAAAAATTTTGGAAAGCGTGAGATACCGCGCTCCTTAAGATCATTGGTGATGGCCATCATCAGAGCCATGGATTGATGCGTCTTTCCCAATCCCATATCATCGCATAATAAGCCCGAAAGACCATGATGGTAAAGGAACCATAACCACTGCACTCCCTTAATCTGGTAGGGTCGCAAGGAGCTTTGTAGTCCCTGTATATCCGCTGATCGTGGCTCTTCAAAAGTTGTGAGTTCATGCAGAATTTGGCGTGCGGCTTTACTGGATGCATCGTCTTTCTGAGGCGGATGAATTTCATCGAATACATTAAGACGGATAAGCTCGATCGTCGAGAGTGTTACTGTATTCTGACGTGGGTTTAGCCGCTGTTTTGGTAAACTATGTAGCCATGCAAAGCGGGGGTCATGCAGATCTATCATGCCTGCATCTGAGAATACGAAGCGTTGCTTGTCAGCCATGGCGCGCCACAGGTGTGTAGCGGTGATGGTTCCACGATCTGTGGTAAACGTTAGCTGAAGGTCGTACCAGCCTTTGCCTTGACTGCTATCTGCTACATCCTCAGCCACCAAAACCATGTTGCGGGGACGTTCTAGGCGGGGGTCTAGATAGGCAATGTAGTCCTTTAATTGATCTAGGTCATAATTAAGGAAGTAGCTTTGCACTTCTTTTTCTAAGATAACGGGCTGTCGGTACCCCTCTGGCAGGAGATTTTCGGTTGGTAGGCAGTAGAAGCCCTCCTTGGGGGTATAGACGCAGTCTCCGAAGAATTGTAGGGCCCTATGAGCGTAATCAGGATGCCGTTCATAGATGGGTGTGATCTTAATTTTGTCATCATCAGTCAGCGCAACGTGTATTTGTGACCGCAGTATGGGACAATTGCGGCTAAAAAAGCCTGGTACAAGTTGTAGTTCATCGCGGTTTACATGAATGAACATGCTGACGTCATCGCGGTGCACAATTAAGCCAGGGCGGACTGGTAGGCCCATTACTGAGCCTACCTTTGAAAAAAATCCCTGTCCTGCAATGTATACCCAGCGACCAAAGTCCTTTTGAGTGTCTGAACCTTCTTCTGGGGAGGCATAGCTACTGAAGTGAAGGTGCTCTTCCTCATCTAAACTATAGGCTAATTCTGCTTCGACATTGGCAAGATGGGGACTAAAACCTTCCTGGCTGACCAACCAAATGCGGTTTTGAGTTACAAAGTCAGATACTTCTTTGGCGGGAACAATCTCCTCAACTTGGTCAGAACGCGCGTTGCTAAGGCGGTAAAATCCTTCTCCTTCCAAATAGGCCCATTCTCCTCCAAAAGCATGGGATTTTGGTTTCTGCAGATCTCCGGGTTCAAAGAGAAACGCCTTCACATGCAGGTTCCAGCTGGGGTCAAACGCAAGATTGTAGGAAACTTCTATTGGGTCCTCATGAAGCAGGACCCCTTCAAGTTTCTCCTTCACGAACAAGAAATGTTCCTTTAGAACGGTTGATACTTCGTTGCCTTTGACTGTAGTATTTGCTAGAAGGCTGCCCTCTTCGGTGTGGTAGAATCCTAGTGAAGGACTATAACGCCATTCTCCCAACCGAGTGACAACGCCTTTAAGATCTTGAGGGGTTGCTGTCGTTGCCTTGGTGTTTGATCGATGAATCTTTAGCCATCCTTGTGGTTCGTCATAGGTGATTTTAGAGATGGCTTCTTTAGCAAAATCACGCACAGGAATGGGGGAATTGACTTCAGCAAGGGATGGAATAATTATTGGTAAAAGCGCTTCGGGAATATAAAATTGCGCTTCTAAAAGCGCAAATTTCACCGCAAGCATATTAGGAATTTCTTGAGGTGAATATTCGAATGAAATCTTGTAAGTGGGGTCGTGCTCTTGTAACACCATCATCCATTTGGCCAGGTCGTTCCAGAAGCTAAGATGGTATAGGAGCCGCAAGCTGGGGCGTCCCTCTCGCCATAGTTGAATTTCGTTTTGAGGGAGATTCGAGAATTTTAAAGAGGTTTCCTCAGTTTCATGAATACGCATCTCCATAATACGGTAGAGAGCATCATAACCTTCTCCAAGACCCTTGACGCTAAATAGAAGTTTGCCTGAAATAGAGCGAAATTCATAAGTTTCGTCGACTTGATGCTTGAGTAGCTCACTGTCGTATCCCACTTTTTCGGCATAATGACAGCAGAGTTTGTGCCATAGAGAATGCTCGAACCGCACATGAAGAGGTGTGGCACTATCGTTAAAAATTTTCAAATAGGCGGCGGTTAAGTGGCGACAAGTGCCCGATTCATCGGCTTCTTCGCATCCGCAGAAGCAGTCTCGAATTCCTCCGACTTCATCCAGCTGCAGAAACGCCCAAACACCCTCGGTTTGCGCAGCATCATGCACCAGGACTTGGTATGTCGATCCTGAGAATTCTACGTCTTTTACCGCTCCTTCCTTAATAAGACGTTTGGCGGGTTGCAAATAGGGTTTTAAAGACTTTGGTAGTCGAGTCATGAATCTTTGATTACGATATTAAATAATTCACATCGTATCAAAAATGAAAATAATTGTCATTGATTTTATCGGAAGGATTTATACCACACGCGCTCTGAAACTGTGCATGGCATACTACCAATCCACTTGTCCAGCAGCGAATTCGTCGTCGCTAAATTCCTCATTATCTTCAATCTTATGATGGAAATGAGACTGAGGAGCTCTGTCAACCTTCTCTCTCTTTTCTTTCTTTTTACCCTTTAGATAGAAAATAACTGGGGCGCCTTTGAAGCCATACTTATCGCGGAATTGATTTAATAAATAGCGCTTGTACGCATTCTGCATCAAGTCAGGATAGTTAATAAACAAGATAAATATGGGAGGGTGCACAGAAACCTGTGTCATATAATAAACACGCAAGCGCTTACCTTGTATCATCGGCGGAGGAGTAAGCTGCATCGCTTTTTCAACAAAAGTGTTCAGTTCGTGAGTGGTGATGCGGCGACCGCAGTTCTCATAGACTTCAATGATTTCTGGGAAGATGGTGTCGATATTGCGCCCGGACGTGGCCGATGTAAAGATAACGGGGCAGCTCTTTAAGAAAGGAACTTCTTCATAAAGACCTTTTAGGCAATGTTCCATTCGGAAGCCTTTAACAAGGTCCCACTTATTTAACAGGACAATACAGCCTTTTTCGGCTTCTTCAATCATGTTCGCAATTTTTTTATCTTGAGCAGTCATGCCTTGCTGGGCATCTAACATGAGTAAGCAGACGTCAGACCTTTCAATAGCTCGTTGCGTACGGATGGCGGCAAATTTATCAACTACTTCGTGCTCGCCCTTTTTACGTCGCACACCAGCTGTGTCGATCAATGTAAGGGCGCGATCTTGGTAGGTGACAAATACGTCGATGCTATCTCTGGTGGTGCCTGGTATAGGACTGACAATACAGCGATCTTCTTGCAAGACGTAGTTAATGAGCGAAGATTTACCCACGTTCGGGCGTCCAACAACAGCGATCTTTATGGGGCCTGGAGTCTCACTTTCCTCTTCTTCCTGATCCACGTACTCGACGAAAGCTTCTTCAAGCAGTTCTGCTATGTTGCGAGATTGGGTGGCCGATACGGGAATCATATTCTTGATGCCCAAGCACAGAAAATCATTTATCAGATAGTCATCATCCGGATTATCAAGCTTGTTAACCGCTAGACATATGGGCTTATTGGTGCGGTGAAGAATGTTAGCTAGTTCGAGATCAAGCGGTGTGACACCTATGCGGGAGTCTACAACCATGATAATCACATCAGCTTCTTCAATGGCTAGTTCGGCCTGCTTTTTTACCAAATCGTTAAACATAGCTTTGCTATGCGCATCGATACCACCCGTGTCCACAACCTGAAAGGGACGACCGAAGATGTTAGCGTCTGCGTAAAGCCTGTCGCGAGTGATGCCTTCAGCCTCATCAACGATGGCTATGCGCTGCTTACAAATGCAGTTAAAGAGGGCGGACTTGCCAACATTGGGTCGACCCACGATAGCTAGCTTTGGCTTACGATATGGCATGAGAAAAACTTTTCTGAATGTGTTTCGGTATGCATAGGATAAACAAACTGTGAATAAAGATAAATAAATTTGGCTCGGCAATGAACGATTCGTTACTTGAAAAATATAAGCATAGTGTGGACAATTGAAGCAATTGGACTCTATCTTTAACTTCACGCCTAATTTTAGAAAAATTGATCATGTTAAGACGTTCCATCTATGACGATATTTCTTTCGGCTCTTTTCGCGAAGAGATGCGTTCCCTCTCTTGGAGGGGAATATGGAATGATATGGGAGCTGGTTTAACCGTAGCGTTATTAACGCTCCCACAAGTGATGGCTTACGCCCTCATTGCGGGGCTACCGCTGACTTGTGGTTTGTTCGGAGCCTTATTTGCGACGGCGATTGCAGCGTTATTTGGATCTTCGCGCCATCTTGTGGTGGGCCCGACTAACGCATTAGCCATCCTTGTGCAGGCAGGAACGGCCGAAATTCTATACACTTATTATCGTGGTGTTACTGGTGAAGAGCGGGATATCCTTGCGGTACAAATTTTAGCGCAGTTCACTCTTATGGTGGGTGTTTTTCAATTAATTGCTGCCGTGTTTAAGCTGGGACGTCTCACGCAATTCGTCAGCCAGGCTGTTGTTGTTGGCTATATGACGGGCACGGCGATTGCTTTGGTCGTCAGCCAGTCCTTTATATTTCTCGGCATGGAGCCGCCAGTAGGTGTGTTTTCTTTGTTTCAGAAGCTCACATATATCGGTTCGCACATCGATTTTATTCACTGGCCTACAGCTTCCATTGGTATAGCCGCGTTGATATTTTTAGTCGGTATGAAGCGGATGAATGCCAATATCCCTGCAGCAGCACTTTTACTAGTATTATCTGGGGCAGTAGTCTACTTCTTCCACTGGTCACCATTTCCTCATGCTGACATGATTGATCCTTTTGCTGACGAATATGTTGCTAGGATCCAGCTTGTGGGCAATGCAGGTAAAATATTTGGCATTTTACCTCAGGCCGCGTTTCCGCAATTTGATCCTACTATCCTCAATAAGCTTGTCCCTATGGCATTTGCGATCGCTTTGCTGAGTACGTTGGAGACCGCCTCGGTGGCGAAATCAATTGCGGCAAAGTCCGGAGAAACTGTTTCGATCAATCAAGAAGTGATGTCCTTAGGACTAGCTAACGTAGTGTCAGGATTGGTTGGGGCCTTGCCTTCAGCTGGAAGTCCCTCGCGTACAGCGTTAAATTATTTGTGCGGAGCCACGACACGTTTTGCGGCCATTTTCTGCTCGATGTTTGTGGGCGTCATCGTGTTCACTTTAGGCTATTTTATTAGTTTTATTCCGTTAGCCGCATTAGCAGCCTTGTTACTACTCACTTCATTGGGCTTAGTGCAAACGCGGCAAGTCATTTTATGCCTCAAAGCAACACGGTCGGATGCTTTTGTATTTATTGCGACATTGCTTTCTTGTGTATTTTTCAGCGTTGATATCGCTTTTTATATTGGTATCGTGATGTCTGTTATCTTCTATCTAAATAAAGCCAGCACACCCCATCTTCAAGAATATGCCGGTTTTAATGGCCAGCCAGCGCAAAGTGCTAGCATGCGCCACGATGGTATTCGGGTGATTGATGTTCATGGAGAGCTATTTTTCGGTGCGGCCGACTTGTTTCAAGCAACTTTGCGCGCCTTGGCTAAAGGTGACAGCAATACTCGTGCTATTATTTTGCGGCTTAAGCATGCGAGAGATCTAGATGCCACCGCTTGCTTAGCGTTATTGCACCTGCATAGGTTTTTGAAAAGTCATAGTATTGTGCTTCTTCTATGCAGTATTCCTTCGCCGGTTTGGCATATTTTGGAAAATGCCGGAGTTGCCGACGAAATCGGTCGTGACCGCTTGTTTTTGTATAATTGGCGTCGTCCTGGAAATTCGGAGCAAGAAGCGTTGGCAGCAGCTCGTAGGCTGATACAAGCCGAAGAGCCTAGCTCAGCCCCTATTGTGTTGGAAAATGTGGTCTTTGAGATGGAGCAGCCTCAAGTTACTCGTTGGCATGAGGAAACAACCCTCCCCGTCATGCGAGAATAGGTGTCGTTTGATTTTTTAGGGTTTTTATCACAGTGGATCTGTGACCCTGATTGCTACCCAATGCTGTCAACTTAAAGAAATTCATACAACTCTTCGA
>CAYTFC010000088.1:0-11806 GCA_964436955.1 uncultured bacterium
CAATTGGTAATCCCATAAGGTTTCCCTGATAATTTGTAGGTATCATCAGCAGCTAAGCTAAAGTCGTAGTGAATACCTGAGCGGTCAATCAGGCGTAGGGATGATCGCCATCCTGTCGTATGTAAGTGACGGTGAGGAACAACATTCCATCCTTTATAAGTTTGGTTGAGGTGCCGATAGAGGCCCAGACGATACATGTCGTAATCCCGCGTGCGTTTGCGCGAATTCATGCTGGAGATGATGGGGGGAATATAGGTGCGGTTAATGAAGATATTTTGCGCACCAAAGGCTACGAGATCAGTATCTCGGCGACAAACTTGTCCACTGGCCGGACTCACAAACCCTCCCACTAAAAGGTTGTCATCTCCTTTTAGGGTAAGAAATTCATCGATGGTGCGATAGACTGGGGCGTCATCTTCAACGTTCCCTTTCACTTCCATACTGACGAAAACGAACAGACACAGGCAAATTCTAAAAAACATCATCAACCTTTATATTCAAAAAAGGTAGCGTATAGAAATAAAGAGTAATATTAAATAAAAATTATAATAAATACATGTAAAACGATGGGCACGGAGCCACAGGTCCTCCTTTGTGCCTCCGTGGTAAAAATTCTAAAAAATTAAAACCGACGACAACTGTTAAGAGTTAATTTGCAGAAGCCACTTTTTGCTATATTTGCCTTGGGGAGGTGAGGATGAATCGAGGCGGCGATAGCCTTTGATAGGGATATCAAGAAGCGGCTGCAGAAGGGCGGAATTTGTGTGTGATTGCTCAAGCAGCCATCCGATTCGCTTGGCAGTGGCTACATCACTTTGGGTAGCATACGTAACTAGGCGAGTGATGTCTAATTTTTTATGGGCATGGTGAAAGGCTTCTTGAACATTTTGCCAGCCCCCACAGTGTTGTGGTAGCGCCACAGCTTCGACCAGAGTTCGTTCTAGATCGGTGATGAGAATATCAATGCCTTCAATGCTTGTATGTTCAACACCATAAGCGCGATTTAACTTCGTTTGCACGAAAAAAAATAGCAGGTCACCGATGGGGTACGTTCCTGGAGGGTGAGGTGTATCTTTGCGCCGCAAGCGGGGGAAAATGCTGCCGGTCCTAGTGAGTACGTAGATATATGGAGAGGCACTTTTTACAAGATTATGCTGATTTAATGCGGTCCAATAGCTAATAACGGATGGCTTGGTTAGTGCTAGTCCTATTTCAAACGGATGTGCGGCAGGAGAGGTGGGTAGCGAGCACCAAATAGCATAAAGCCCTCTACGAATGGGTACTATCCATCCATCGTGTTGGAGATGTTTTAGTGTGCTAGGAAGCTCCTTTTCTGAAAGCCCAATTTCTTTTGCTAATGGTAAGAGCTGTTCCAACGAAAAGATGCGTTGCCCATGCTGGCCGATTTGGCGAAGGAGCTCAAGCCCTAGCACCTGACGCTTGATCAGACGCATAGGGACGATGGTGTGTTTGCTCGAGCCTTCACTCACTGGGTTCAGGCTCCGGTTCAGGCAGTGGCGGAGGTTGGGTTGCCCAGCGGTGCCAAGCTTCTCCAACTTCAACTAGCAAGGCCGGGTTGGATGATGCGTGAGGGAAATAGTATCCAGCGCAAAGAGCTCCTGTAGCCTCAATAACAGCATCGCAGTGTCTTAAGTGACTGGGGAGAGCTAGCAATACCGGAATTTGTGCACCACTCTCTCCGACGATTATTGAAATGACCTGTCTCATGGTGTCAAGCCCTTTCAGGAGGTCGTTAGCGAGTCCAGCTCCCTTGTAGAATACTGGCCATGGACCTTGATAAACCAAGCTAAGAAGAGGAAGTTGTTCGGCGGGAATGGCTCCTAAAAAGCCTTGTAGTTGAGCTTCCAGACCATGGACGCCGCCTGCTTTGGTATCTCCTACGCAGGCAATCACTCGCAGTCCAGCTTCTAAAGCGGAGAGTATTTTTTGTGAAACCACGGCGTCTTCTTCTCCTAGAACTTCACGCGCTTCACGATCACCAAGCAACACGAAGCCCGCTTGTGCATCTTGCAGCATTTTGACTGCAAAGTGAGATGCATAACTGCCCTCTATAGTATTGAGCATGTTGTCAATACCAAGTAGCAGTTGATCAGAAAACTGGCTTTGATCCGCTTCCCGTCGATAGGGATAGGGCAATGCGGAATAGAGTAGGGGCCCTTCTGGATCGAGGTGACGCAGAATTTCGGCGTTATTTGATAGGGTATCCTCGACGGAAAAGTAGGGTTTCCAGCGGCATAGTAGAATGGGTCTTTCGGACATGACGTAGATCTCGGCTAAAATGTGACTAAGAATAGAGTTTGGAATTTGTGCAGGTCATTGTCAAGCTATACTCTTGGGTACGAGGAGGATTTTTAACGCAAAGAGGGATTAAGAAACACAAAGGCGCAAAGGGGGACCTGCGGTTAGGTAACTGCTTTAGGGACTTTTCCCGGTCTGAGAGACCGGGAAAAACTGCCTCAATTTAACAATTAGATAAGGCTGGGTCTCCAGGCCTCTCAAGGCCTGGAGACTCCCTAAAACCCTTTTCTATCCGCAGGTCCCCCTTTGCGCCTCTGTGTTTCTTAATCCTTCTTTGCGTTAAAAAATAATTTAAACACTCTCTAAGCTTTTCGGCGGTATTGCCAAAAGGCATCGCCATAATTAAAAGTGAGGTGAGCACCCTTACAGATAGGTTGGTTAGCGCGTAGAAAGAAGTGCAGCAAGCCACGGTCAAGGAGACATTCCAATGACAAATTGGGCGTGTCGCTATGATTCACAAACCGGATTTCGTTTCCTCCTAACGCAGCATCGATCACAAAAACCTGACGAGACCAATATTTCGAAGGATAATGCAAGCAATATTCATTTAGCTCTGGAGCAGACCGACTCACTGGACGTATGACGCCGGTATAGACTCCGACAAAAGTGCCTTGAACCATATTTTCGTTAGCGAAAGCTCCATATCCCAATATCGAGTCAATCCAAGCGATGGTTATGTCCGCGACAGCTCCATGCGCAATTTGGTCGCGAAAATAGTCGTACAGCGGATCACGCTCCATTCCAACCAGTCCTAGCCTATAGATCCATGGGCATTGTTGCCCGATAATCTTTAGCTGGTCATAGCTAGTAAAAATGGTGTGAGATAAATAAGGAATACCGAACTGTTTCTGAAATTCCTGCAGTGACAACTTTTTAACGATGTGCTCACCTTTAGGTACTACTTTAATGGTATGGGTATTGGGGATATGCAGAAGTGGAAACCATTCCTTTCGGTTAAGAAGTATGGCAAGTTCGCGTGGTTTGAGGCCTAACTGATTGGATTTTTCCAAGTATGACGTGTCGGCGAAAGCTAAATCGTTCTCAATTATTGCTTCATGGACGTGGCTTTCGGAATTCGCGAAGCTGTTCCAAATACGTTGTAGACGCTGTTTTAGGATTTGACGTATTTTCATGGAAATAAGGATATCAAATTATTGACTTCTTTACTTGCCGGATCAATGCAAAATATTTAATATCCGGCACTCGGGTCAAGTCTAATGGTATTTTAGGAGGTGCGATGTTAAAGACTTTGCGACTGTTACTATGTCCACTGCTGGGATTTGCAGGAACCGTCACGGCAGATTCGCCGCGCTGGGTGGTGTACTATAACAATTTGGCGACTTACGAGCAGTTGCGTCCTTACAATCCTCTCGTGTTTGATAGCCATACGCACCCGTCCTTAAGACCATTTATGTCTACTGATGTAACCACGCTGGCCTATCTCAGTCTTGGAGAAGTAGCCACGCACAATCCCTATTTTGAAGAGGTAAAAGCACAGGGCCTATTGTTGGGAGAAAACCCTAATTGGCCTGGCAGCTATTTTGTTGACGTGCGTAGCCCGAAGTGGACCAAGCGTGTAATTGAGAACCTAATTCCTGCTATTTTGTTTAAACGGTTCAAGGGTATTTTTCTAGATACACTAGATAATGCGGATTTTTTGGAGGATGAAGATCCCATTAAATACAAAGGGATGCGCGAGGCGGCGATTCGTTTGGTGAAAGCTATTAGACGTAACTACCCGCAAATCCCTATCATGTTAAACCGAGCCCTCGATATTGCCCCTTCTATTATTACTGACGTGGACATGGTTTTAGGTGAATCCGTGTTGACCAATTATGACGTAGGAACGAAAAAATATGGGCGGGTTGCCAAGAAAGATTATGATGCTTATGTGGATCGTCTAAAAAAATTGGAGCAGGAAAATCCACGAGTCACTATTTATACCCTCGACTATTGGGATCCAGAGGATTCAAAAGGGATCGAGGAGATCTATCGCATACAAAGAGAGAATGGCTTCATACCTTATGTGGCGACTCGTGATTTGCAAACTATAGTGCCCGAACCCGTGTTGGTTAAATGATACATTTTGCCTTGAAATGGTTGATTCTGGCTTGTACTTGTTTGGGTGTCTTTCCCGCATGTGCCGAAGATATTGCTATTCCAAGGACGGTTATCGCGCTATACAATCCCAAAATGCTGAATGACATCAGCGATAGCGCGATTCACCAATTCGCTGAAATGCCTCTTAATCATTTAGGTTACCGCGTCTGGTTTTACGACATTAATGAGGTACTTCCTGACCTTACAGGTAGACCAGACATCCATGGAGTTGTTACTTGGTTCCCGGGCGGAATGACTATCCCTGATCCTGTGGGATATCTAAAATGGGCCTCTAAAATCATTGACGATGGCAAAAAATTTGTCATATTGGGAAACCCAGGATTCTACGATAACGATGGCAGTGTCCCACCGGATTTGCGAAACGTCTTCTGGTCTAAGTTAGGTCTATATGATCAGGTTGTTTTTGTATCGGCAACCTATGATGTCAGCTTGATAAAATTAGATTCTACAATGGTTGATTTTGAGCGCTCTTATGGCGGTATTCTTCCCGGATTTCATACGCTAAAAGGGGCATCTACCGACACGAAGGTCCATCTTGCAGCCCGAACCGGTAATGATCCGGGAACAGATTCTATTTTGGTGGCTACACATCCCTCTGGTGGTTATGTGGCCGAGGAGTATGAAGTTTATTGGGATAACATTAGCGATAGTAATCGAGAGTGGTACATCAACCCGTTTCTCTTTTTTAAGCTCGCATTTGGTGATAATAAAGGGCCCATACCTGATACAACGACGCTGGTGGGACGTCGCATTTTCTATCATCACATCGATGGCGACGGGTGGATTAGCCGTACCAATATCGCTGAATACCGGAAAGATCGTGCGCTTTGTGCTGAAGTGATTTACAGAGATGTCTTAAAGGCGTTTCCTGACCTTCCCTGCACAGTAGCTCCGATTGCTGCGGATTTGGATGATGCTTGGGTGGGCACAGCGGAGTCGCGTCGTTGGGCAAAAGAAATTCTAGCTTTACCAAATGTAGAGGCGGGATGTCATACTTATAGCCACCCGTTTCAATGGGGTTTCTTTGCTGATTATACGATGGAAAAAGAGGAGCCTTTCCTCTATTTGTATCCCTTTGGAAGTTGGTCAGGAACAAGCTTATGGGTGCGCCTTAAACATTATGCGGAGCTATTTCTAAAAAAACAGGATCTTACTCCAAGCTACGACGGCTCCACGCTCGATCAAGGATACGACTTGCCACGCGCCTATGCTAACAAGCCGTTTAACCTGCATCGAGAAGTTTACGGAGCCATTGATGAAATTAACAAACTCGCACCTCCGGATAAGCATGTGGTTGTCTATCAGTGGTCTGGCGACTGCTTACCATTTGAAGCAGCGGTGGCCGACACACGTTCGGGTGGCTTACTTAATTTAAATGGCGGAAATACGCGCTTTGATTCTGAATCACGTTCCTATGGCTGGGTAAGACCAATTGGTCGTCAGGTCGTGGGTCAGCGCCAGATCTATGCCTCCAATAGTAACGAGAACATTTACACAGACAACTGGACATCACATTTCTATAATTTCAACCTTTTGCCGCAGACATTTCAAAATACCAATACGCCAGTGCGCGTAAAGCCGATGAACCTGTATTACCACATGTTCTCTGGTGAGCGGCGACCCGCATTGGAGGCCCTTCTGCAAAACATTGCGTACATTCGTGATCAGGAAATTGTTCCGATCAAGATGAGCGCTTTTGCTGCTATGGGAGATGGATTTTATCAAGTAGAGATTTACAACATTGGCAAGGATCAGTATCGCGTATCCAATCGTGGTGCGATTGCCACGGTGCGTTTTGACAATGCCATCTTCGGATCTGTGGATTTTGCGCGCTCACAAGGCGTTTTAGGGCAGCGTCATTTTCAAGGGAGCTTATATGTTGCGCTGGATCCTTCGGTCAATGAACCCATCGTAGCTTTGCAGGATTGCCCACGATGCGACGTGGCACCCTTCGCAACGATTCCGTATCTTGTAGAGAGTCGGTGGGAAATTTGGGATGCTCACGCCGATGAAAGCCCTGCTGTAACCTTTATGGCTAAAGGATACGGCCAAGGTAGGATGACTTGGCACGTTCCTAAGCCTGGGACCTACGTGGTTACAATAACCTCTAAAACCATAGCTCCAATTACGAAACGTATTGATGCCATTCATCCTGAAATTTCATTCTCAATAGGCGAAGGATCGATTTTAGAGCCTATTAATGTGAAAATTGAGAGGGCATTATGAAGCAGTCTGCTTTCGCATGGGCTCTCGTACTGATTGTAGTTGGTGGGCTTGGTATTAGTATTGTGTTGTTCCCATTCTACCAACAAGTGTCTTTAATGCTTGCGGATGAAGGGGAGTATCGCCAAGCCTTGCAGCGCTATCAGGAGGAAGCTTCTCAAGGAGAAGATACCCTACCTATTTTAGTTTCCACTGTAAAAATGCTACAAGAACTTGCCAAAGAGCAGCAAGGGATCACTTTGACGGAAAATTATGTCGCTCATCATCCTGATGATTTAGGGGCGGTAGATTTTTTACTTAAGCTCTATGGTGATACGAATCGCGAGCTAGAGTTTTTGCAATTGTATCAAGCAAGGGGGCCACGTCCTCCTTCAGAGGAGTTGCTGCGTTCGGTTCAAAAGACTACAGAATCGTTAGGTTATGTTGATCAAGAGGTTCCCGTTTTGGAGGAACTCGTCAACTCCCATGATGCGCTACCAAAGGAGTACTATCGCTTAGCTTATTTTCTGTCTGCAAAGCACGAGGACGAAAAGGCGGTCGACGTTGTTAGGAAGATGTTGCAGAAGTTTCCTATTGACACTCTCAGCAACTTAAAAATCGACTTGGCGATACGTATTCTCGTCCGTCAGAACCACATAGACGAAGCGATAGGCTACGCCAAGGCGGTGATAGAATCGAAGCTACTTCGTACAGAGTACTTCGATGTCGTTTCCATTTTTATTGAAGAGAAGCATCTGCGCGAAGCGCTAGTCTTGATGGATATTCTGCCTGAAAAAGCACGAAATAGTGACTTAGGTTATGAGGTAAGACTTAGCGTATTAGATACATTAGGAGAGGGTGAAACCTATTTTGATATCGTAAATGCCCTTGTCGATACCAAGCGAATGAACACTCGTCTTTTTATAGACACCTTATCACCTTCGTTGGACGAAGGCTCATTACAGCTATTGCTAAAGATGATAAATAGCGTTGATTTGCGTGATATTCCTATACAGAACTTGAGTGAGATTGCTGTCCGCGCAGTAGATCGGGATGAAACTCCCTTGGCCGATGCTATTTATAAAGGTCTTAGTTGGGAGCATGTCGATATACCCCCTGCGCTATTGCTGGCGCTTTCGCTGGGAATGGGAGAAGTGAGTCAAACGGAGGCGACTAAGAGCTATAATTCGATTGAGACACGTTTGTCCGACCGCGAAAAGGCATTTTTAGCGCCATTATTCGAAATTCGTGGAATGGATACGCTGGCAAAGAGGGTGTTGGGATCTGTAACTTCTCTGACCGGCTTTATGCCTTCAGAAGCGTTTGGCTTAGCTATGAAATTTGTGGGCTTTGGAATGCTATCCCAAGGCGAGCAGTTAATCGATGAGTATGCGCAGAGCTTAGCGATTCCTCCAATAGAAGTGCAGTCGGCCTCCATTCTCATTGACATAGCCAAAGGTGAAACCCAGCACGTCGTTACCTGGATGAACGAGCAAGTGGAACTTCCTGAGTCGGTATTAAAAGGCTTTTTCTCCGCAGCTTATGACAAGAAAAATGCTGTCATATCAGAATTAGCAGCACAACGCCTTGTGGATGACTGGCCCAACACCCAGTACACAGCATACCTGGCTGCGGCATGGGCGATTGGCAGCAAAGAAAAAGAGGGGCTGGCCATTTTAAGGAAGCTCTTCACCGACGGAGAACCCGTAGCCACTCTTTATGTTGACGCGCTTGCCTATCGACAAAAGGAGGAGCCGGAGCTCCAACAGGAACTAAAGCGCGTTGTTCAGGAGGAACTACAAAACCCTATGGTATCACAGGCCCAGCTGCGTCGGCTAGGCTACCTCCTAATCAACGCGCATCTTGCTAACATCGCCTCGCCATTGTTCGAAAAACTCGCCTCTCATAGTACATTTGCTGGTGATGACATGCAGGCTTTGCTCTATGTATGGGGAGCTCATCCCACTCCAGCACAAGACCAATGGCTCGTTCAAAAAGCCATAGCCGCCCCAGCTCGCGATGAAGTAAGTTGGCTCACCTATTTTAATCAAAGAGATCAACCCCGTGCGATGTTAAGGATTATTGAAGGCTCATCGGATGGCAACCAAGGCGATCCCGTCATCCGCGATCTACACTTCCAGGCGCTGGTGACTCTTAAAGAGAAAGACGAAGCCAAAGAGCTACTAGTATCTATGCTAGAGGAAGAGCCTGATCGAGCAAGGCTCACAACGTGGATCGACATTGCTAAGGGCGGCGACTTTCAACCAGGCGTACAAACTTTGTACCGTCATGTCATTGAGAAGTTTCCCGAGGATACAGAGGCTCTTAAAGCGCTCGGAATGATTGAATTTGACCGCGGTGATATCATTACCGCCAAAGAGTACCTAGAGCGCTACTTGGACCTTGCCGAAGCCGACTTCATGGTTAACTATTATTATGGCCAGGTTCTGGAGTATCATAACTGCTTCTGTAGTGCTCGCATCTTTTATCGCAGCGCATTACAGCAACTTCAAGAATTGGAACCTACCTTTGAGAACAAGGTATTTCTGACACATATCTTGGTACGTCTTGAGTGTTATGGCGAAGCCGAAGAATGGTATTTAACGTTAATTGATCTCAAGCCACTTCAGTTGGGGTTGTATAGTGAATTAGCAGATCTGTATATTGACAGAGAATGTTATGGAGAAGCTCAAGCGACATTGGATTTGGGTTTTGAGGTGGCAGACAATCCAGAGCTACCAGAAGGGCAAGAGGAGGGACTTCTCCTTTTAGACATCCAACAGATTCGTCTTTTGAAAGAACTCAACTGCATTGCAGAAGCCATAGCCTATGCAGACGCATTGATCTGCGAGTTTCCTGAAAATTCACAAGTTTATTCCGTAGCTGCCGATCTTGAAGTGCTTGCTGGAAACTGGGGCGAAGGGATCGACCTGGTAGAAACTGCTATCGACATCGCTTGTGAGCGAACTGTTTTATGGGATCAATTAGATGCCATTATCATGGACCATCTGCCCTACTGGTCGGCAGGAATTGAGTATCGCACTTCTGGTGGCCAGCATGAAACCTTATTAAGATATCATTATGAAGATGATTTGTGGTGTGGTTATCGCTTTTTCACAGACTTAGAAATGGACCACGGAGTTGTTTGCAACTTTGTCTCTTTTGACACTGGCGAGGAATTCAAGCTTTATGCCACGCGTGAACGAGGAGCTTTGGGACTAATCCAAAACTTAGCTTGCGGTGGAACATTCCAAGCAGGACTACTCTTTGCCAAGGATGTGGCTGGAATAGGGTTAAAAACCTATCTCCCCGATTTGTATGGTTCCACAACGATTGTAGCTAACTATCACGAACCTTGCTGGGATCTTGTACAGTCGACATTTCAGGAAGGCGCGCGTAACCGTATCGTGGGAACCAGAGTGCTACGCCCATTCCCACGTAGCGAGGTGTATGGAACCCTGGGCTACAATGAATACCTCTTAAAGACCAACCAGAGCATGGCCACCTCCTATCTGTTGCAAGGAGGCTATGCCTATCGCTTATCCAAGCTCCATCCCTGGGTGCAAGAGCTCGGATGCAAAGGTGAAATCGCGCTGACTTATGCATTGGACAAGGAGCATGTCCTTTCTCAAGTGTGGAAAGACGGTATTAACGGCCCATTCCAACCACTAGGCTTAGCCAATCGTGAAATTCATAGCGGTAGCATGGTAGTTACAAAATACTTCTATGATTGGCTGAGCATTGATGGCAGCGCAGGGTATTCTTTCGATCGTGCTGCACGCCGTGGAGGTGCCGAAGGCACGTTTGGAATGACTTATGGACGGAAGTATGATGTGCAGTGGCGATTATTCTATCGCCACTCGATGAGCACAACGGGCCTAACATCCGCTGAGGATGCAGTGTCGTTGGATGTGCGCTCGCCTATTTACTAATAATACGACTTGCTGGACTTCATATCTGGAATATACCACGCACGGTCCAAATTCACAAGTGCAGGCCGCGCGTGGTATAAACAGGTGAGCAAAATAGAAGTGGTAGTTAGGGATTGGTACATAATATTAATGTTAGTTTATTTTATTTTCAATTTATGGACCTTATTTTTTTGAAAACTTAAAGTAATCTCTTCTGATTATACCAGTTTTTAAATTACTGTCACAGTATTGTTTCATGTGGTTCCAAATAATTGTATAGTCATCGTTTGTTGGAACAGAACTGTTTGTAAACTTATTCGTAATATTCATGATATCTCTTTGAATGGTATAAGCTGGGGTTACTATATTGCCGGCGACTTTAACCTTGTTCTTAGCGATAGCCAGTGGGGTCTTATTTCCCACTTTACTCATCTTACTCCAGCTATTCATCACATCGATGTCAGTTTTTTTGAAGAAATCTGGTAGTTTGTTAATTAGTTCAGAGTTAACTGAATTTTCCTTGGTAATTGATCCTATGGATTCTGCGGGGCTCTCATTTGTAGGTTGGTTATCTGAATTTGGCAATTCCTCTTCTTCGGTCGAATCTGATTCGAGGGGCTGAGGATCTGGTTCAGAACAGCTAACACTTTGAAGTGTTGGAAGATTTAGGGAAGTAACTGAGGCAGGCTCTTCTGTTCGGAGTATTTTTGCAACAGGTAGGTCTTCTGGAGTTGGGAGGTTCCTTTTTTCATTAATGAAAGGAGGGCCATCTCCTCGTTCTTTTATTTTTAGATTTAACTCGTTAGCGAATCGTAAAATCATCCAAGATGCGTCGGTAGCATCTTTCGTTGTCACCGAATGGCTATTATTATTAGGGGTATCAGCTACTATAAACAGCATTTTTATAACTTCAAAAATTTCAGATTTAATTTCTACGCCAGTGAATTTTTTGGATACGTAATACTGTTCAATCGACATATTATTTTTTGATACTTCATTAAATAATATATTGACTGAATCTTCAACGGTCTTTTTTTCAAATTCAATATAGAGCTCGTCTTTTAAATCGTTTAAGTGGTGGTATCTATTTAGTTGAACTTGCATTTTTTTTTGCCTTTTTTTAAAAAATGAATATAATTTGAAGGTATCTTATTTACTTTATGACAAGTAGTCAACCTTTAATGCGCAGACAGCATTGGGTAGCAATCCAATGCTGTCAACTTAAAGAAATTCATACAACTCTTCGATAGCAG
>CAYTFC010000089.1:0-11582 GCA_964436955.1 uncultured bacterium
GATATATCGCTATGAGCGCTAGATGAAGTTTTGGTAGCAATCAGGGTCTTAGACTTGCTTTTTGTATAACCATCGCAAAGCGAAGGGTGCCACAAGCGTGGTTATAGTGATGACAAGTATGACAGCAGCGTACACATCGTCTTTCAATACACCTGAGGTGAGGCCTACATTGGCGAATATGAGCCCTACCTCACCCCTAGGAATCATGGCGGTTCCAATGATGAACTTTGCCGTCCTTGTCTCTCCCGATAGGGTGAAACCAGAAAATAGTTTGCCAAAGACCGCAGCCAATAACAACGAACCGGACAAGATCCATATAAAAGATGAGTGCCAATCTACAGTTTGAAGATTAAGGGAAAGCCCTATCGCAACAAAAAATATGGGGGTGAATAGGTGCACGATGGGTTTCATTTGTTGCTCAACCCTATGACTAAAGTCCGCGGATTCACTTAGAAATGGTGTTTTGAAGGGAAGGTAGAATTGTCTAGACAAAGCTAATCCAGCTGCAAATCCACCTAAAAGCTCAGGCGCTCCCAATGAATGCGCTATCCACGCAAATAGTAGAATTAGGGAAACAATAGTAGTAGGAAGGAGACCCGGGATATCGCTTCTTGTGTCCCACTCCTCAATAATACGAGAGGCAACTTTGGCCAAGACGGGCGAAATTAAAAAATAGAGCATGATAAAGAGCAGTACCCTGCCGGCACTCAAGAGATTGACCTCACCACTAGCCGAAAATTCGTAAAGCATAGCCAGCAATACAATCCCGATAATATCATCGACGACAGCAGCTCCGATAATGATTTGAGTTTCTCTACTCTTCTGCTGTTTTAAATCTTTCAGGACCCGCAACGTTATGCCAATACTGGTAGCTGTAAGAGTGCACGCAATGAAGAGGCTTGCTAGTAGGGAAAAATCGAATAGGTAATAAGTTAACGCGAATCCTAGGACAAAAGGTAGAACGACTCCCCCTATGGCTACAACGACCGCTTTTGGTCCAGCAGAGATTAAATGACCGATATTTGTTTCAATTCCCACTTCAAACAGGAGTAATATAATGCCTATTTGAGCCAGAAGATGAATGGGATTGCTAATTTCTATCCAACCCAAGAAACTAGGACCGATTATTATGCCGGCCATTAGTTCACCGATTACCGAAGGTACCTTACAGTACGCCGCAACTTCGCCAAGTACGCGTGCTGCAAATAGGATAAGGACCAACTGAATCAAAAAAACATGTGCTTCCATATATACCACGCGCGGCTTGAAATGGTGATTTGGTGCCATGGGAAAGTTTTCGCGGTTGGGTCATCGTAAGTCGGTTAATATTAGAAATATGAACCGATTTACGATGACCCAACCCCGGGGCTTTCGCACGGTCCAAATTCACAATTTCAAGCCGCGCGTGGTATACCCTAAATCTATATAGTGTCATTCCCATTTCTTTTTCTAATAGCTTGTTGACTTTAAGAAAAGATTGTTTTCAATGAATGACAGGTCGGGGTTGAAATCGAATTGGTGCTTGGCCGGTAATGGTTTGTTTTGATAAGCTTACCTTGCAAACCCAAGGAATGATATGGACAGTTCGGCTCTATGGATCATCGCTCTTTTTGTAGTCGGATATCTAGGTATCATTTTTGAACACACCCTCAGAATTGATAAAGCCGCCGTCGCACTCCTCACCGGTGTTGGTTGCTGGATGCTCTTTTTTAACGCAGGGCCCGCTAGTCCAGAGAAAATGGTGGACCTGCACCATCACCTCGCCGGTATCAGCCAAATTCTGTTCTTTCTAATGTGCGCCATGCTGATCGTGGAGGTCATCGATGCTCATCATGGTTTTGAGACCATCGGTAGTCTTCTAAACATCAAATCAAAGTACCTACTGTTCTGGATTGCGTTAATGATCACGTTCTTTGTATCGGCTGTCATGGATAACCTCACAACAATCATTGTGATGATCACCTTGCTCCAAAAACTCATTAAAGACACTAAGCAGCGTTTGATCTTTACGACGGCGTTGGTGGTATCAGCAAATGCTGGTGGCGCCTGGACTCCTATTGGGGACGTTACCACGACGATGCTCTGGATCGCCGACACGATCACCACTTGGAAAATCATGAAGGCCTTATTCCTACCTTCATTTATCTCTATGATTGTTTTTGGTCTACTGTTGATGCCGCAACTGCCTGCCAAGGCAGACTTAACTCCCAGAGATGAAACAAAAAAACGCCCGATAGGTTCTCGAAGAGTCTTCTTCATTGGAGTGCTATCCCTATTAATGGTGCCGGTTTTGAAAGCTGTGTTTGGATTGCCCCCATTTTTAGGCATCAGTTTAGGTGTGGGGGTATTATGGGTTATTACCGATTTAGCGCATTATGACGCCAAAGAACGCGAGCACCTACGCATTTATAATTCGCTAGGACAAATTGACATGGCGTGCATCTTCTTTTTCTTCGGCATGCTATTAGCGGTTGATGCTTTAGAGGCTTCCGGCGCTTTAAAAGCTTTAGCCGTTTGGTTAGAAGCAGCGCTACCGTCTGAAACGATGGTTGCTGTGGCAATCGGACTTTTCTCAGCAGTGGTGGATAACATTCCGTTGGTGGCTGCTGTAATTCAGATGTATCCGATTAGTCAAGTGCCGGTTGATTCTAATTTGTGGCACTTGATCGCCTTTACAGCGGGTACCGGTGGCAGCATACTTATTATTGGCTCCGCCGCGGGTGTTGCAGCCATGTCGCTGGAAAAAGTATCCTTTGGATGGTACTTGAAACATGTTAGCTGGGCAGCACTCATCTCATTTTTTGTGGGTGTGGGTGTATATGAGCTGCAAAGGGCATTTTTGTTTTTGTAATCCATCACTTAAGAACAAGCTTGCGCGAATCTACAAAGAAACATGAGGACAAGGGGCCAAAAGGACGAAAAAGACCTAAGGGACTTTGGAGAAGAGACTTAAGGGACAAAAAATGCACGTTTCCTCAGTCTCTTATGTTCTTTTTCCAAAGCCCCTTATCTTTTTGTTTCATTCTTCTGTTCTGATGCAAAAAAAAAGACAAGATAGTGAAAACCATCTTGCCTTTTGAATTTCATGTCTTACGTTGCTTTCTAGGCCTCTTGAGCTAGTGCCGTATCTGCCGGCACTTTCACAGGAGCTTTTTCTGTGATTTCCTTATCCACAGCCAACGTGACACAGCAGTCTGACCATACGTTGATCGCGCTTTCCAACATGTCTATAAAGGAATAAAACGGTAAAATTACTCCCAAGATATTCAAAGGAACGTCCATAGCCAACAGAAAGGCTGTAGACACAAAGTAACAGCCCATTGGCACGCCTGCATTACCTAGCGCAGCAATTGTCGCAATAAATATCCATATAATCATCTCGGCCATCGAGTATTGCACACCATTAATCATCGACACAAACAACACTGTGATCAGAATAAAGGCTGCGCAGCCATTCATATTAATGGTTGTACATAGTGGAAGACTGAAGTTAGCGACTCGTGGCGTCACCCCAGCCCGTTCTTGAGCACACTTGATCGCCATAGGCAGCGCTCCAGCCGACGACTTCGCGAAGAAAGCGACCGACAAGGCTGGAAACATCGCACGAAAACTGGCGATTGGCGAAATCCCCTTCATCTTCAAGAATATTGGAAGCACTATCAACGCCTGAACAAGATTAGCAAGCACCACACAGGTTAGATAGAACGCTAAACTAGCAAATTCCATTCCACCGTTAAGATCGCGAAAGAAAAGTGTTATAAATGCCCAAATGGCTATCGGCATAAGCGTTACAATGAAGGTTGTGATTCGCATGACGGCAGCATAGAGAGCGGAAAAAACACCATTAAGCGTCGAGCGACCGTCGGCAGGTAATCCTAGAATGGCCAAGCTTAAGGCCATAGCGATAAAGAGAACTCCTACGACATTATTCTTCAGAAAGGGTTCGATAATGTTTGAAGGGATCATCTGAATGAGATAGCTGACATAGCTCGGGCCGTCAGTAGATACTTCTGGGCCCGCTCCAGCCGCCTGAGAATAGGCTCCTACGGGATCGACAACAAGAAAGATTATCAAAGCAATTGAAGCGGACAATACGGTCGTTAATAAGGTGTACTTGATCACCTTTTTGCCGAGTAGCTTCAACTCCTCAATGCTTTGCATGCCACACGCTGTCGCCACCAGTGATAGGAAAATTATGGGAAGGCTTACTAGTTTCAACAGGTTGATGAAGAGATCTGATACCAGGCTCGCGAGGCTTAGAAGAGGTGCGATATTACACAAGCCGGTACAGATGCCCAGTAACACCGCAAGCGCCATGAATTTATTGGTGTTTGAAGGTACACTGCAGCATGACCGATTTGTTTGGCACGACATAGACCTTTCAATAGCCTCCTCAAAAAAGGTTTAAAAAAATAGGATACACTAAAGCGCGGATTGTGTCAGGGAGCGCTATAACTGTCAAACTTCAATAGATGCTTTTATTTTTAACAGCGATACATGCTGGCGCCGAAGGCGATCCTGTAAAATAAACAACAAAGATAACAAATTATAATAAAAAAATAAAGTTAATTTACTAACTTACGCCATCAAAAATTTGAGTGCCTATGCGTAGTAATGTAGCACCCTCTTCGATAGCGATTCGGTAGTCATGGCTCATACCCATTGAAAGATGCGGCAGGTGGTACTCCTCGTTGAGGAGACGCAATTGGCTAAAGCAATGTCTGATGAAATTTGTATCCTCGGTCAGCGGTGCCATTGTCATAAGCCCTTCTACATGGATTCCAGGAAGCCCTAATACAATTTCCATGTTTGCTTTCCAGTCCTTGACGCTGAGGCCATGTTTGGAGGTTTCTCCGCTGGTATTTACCTGTAGAAGAATACGTGTGACCAACTGTTGTGATTGACTTGCTTTGGAAAGGGCTTCTGCCAACTCAATGCTATCAACAGAATGAATCAGAGCAAATTTGCCTATCACTTTGGGAACCTTTTTGCGTTGCAACGATCCGATGAGATGCCACTCAATGTCGAAAGGTAATGCGTTCATTTTTTCAAACGCCTCCTGTATGCGGCTTTCGCCAAAGCATCGCGCACCCGCATCATAAACAGTCTGGATAGCTTCTATGGGGTGCCCCTTGGAGACGGGCACTAACTTAATTGCGTCGGGATTGCGTCCACATGCCTTTGCAATTTGGCTGATATCGGCTTTTATTTCGTGATAGGATTGTTCAGGCATGCAGATTGACCTAATACCTACTAACGCCAATGGTGATCTCGTTCTACTTGAGATATTTGTTAACGGGTCTCCCAAGGTAAGCCTTGCAACGGCCCCGGAAGACCAGATCCTTTAGGTTTACTGAGTATTTCATGAAAAAGCACCATTTGAATGGGTGATTTCAGTTGGCTCAAAATTTCACGCGAATATGGAATAGTTTGCTTGTCAGATATCACGTAAGCATCGGTTTCCACTTCCCATTGCATGGATTCACTCACTACCGTCTTCCTAAACTGATCTCTGCGCTGGTCAATTCTATTCTGATAATTACGTTGTTCGATTTGATTTTTCTGATGGCGTGCATCCAGTTTAGCTTGAAACTGAAATGTGGGGCTTACCTGACGCTTCACTTCTGGGGCCTTCCAACCTTTGCTTGCTTGCCGCGCTTTTTTAGGCACGGCTGGGGGATGCTCTTTATAGGATGGATGCTGGAGCTCCTTAGGAATAGGCAGCTCCAGCTTAGCTAGCAGGTCTTTATAGGCTTGTTCTTCTTCACGCTGTTCATCTTCAAATTCTTCCGGATGCTCAGCACGGCGCTTCTGCTCGCGCGAGCGCTTAATCGACATATACATCAAGGCAGCGAAGGAGATGAAGAAGCCTATTAATTGAACGATATCCATTAGGTGACTCCGGTGTCCCCTTTAGAGTTGGTGTCACCGCTGGAGAGCGATTGACGCATGTCTGTATCCGCTTGAATATTTTGAATGCGCATATAATCCATAATACCAAGATTACCGGCTTCAAAAGCATGGGCAATCGCCTTGGGAATAAGAGCTCTGGCCTCAACAAGCTTAGCTTCCATCTGTTTAACAGCCGCTTTGTTCTCTTGCTCTACAGCGACGGCCATGGCTCGGCGCTCTTCGGCTTTGGCTTGTGCCACGCGTTTTTGTGATTCGGCTTTGTCCGCTTCCAAACGAGCACCTATGTTCTCGCCAACATTAATGTCAGCAATATCGATAGATAGGATTTCAAAAGCAGTAGATGCATCAAGCCCCTTTTGCAGTACCAGTTTAGAGATACGCTGAGGGGACTCCAGAACTTCCAAGTGGGTGTCTGCACTACCAATCGCGGAAACAATACCCTCACCGACACGAGCGATAATGGTTTCTTCAGTGGCGCCGCCGACCAGCTGCGCGATGTTAGTACGAACCGTTACGCGGGCTCGGCAAAGCAATTGAACACCGTTCTTGGATACTGCTGCGATAAATTCATTAGGATTAGAGCTTGGACAGTCAATAACCTTTGGGTAAACGGAGGTTTGAACCGCTTCCTTGAGGTCGCGTCCAGCCAAGTCAATGGCTGTCGCTTGACGCCAGTCGATAGGTATATTGGCCTTATCGGCAGCTATCATCGCTTCCACAACGTTTTGCACGCGTCCACCGGCGAGAAAGTGGGTTTCTAGGTCTGCAACGCTAATGCCTTTTAGGCCAGCTTTGTATGAGACGATTCTGGCGTTAACAATGATCTTAGGTGGAATTTTTCGCAGACTCATCCCAATAATATTGAAGAGGGAAATGGGTGTGCCAGACACGAATGCTTGAAACCAAAGCGCAATGAATTTTCCCACAATGCTAAGAACTACAAGTCCAATAATTGCTAGAAAGATCACAAAGAAATAGGCTTCGATTCCGACATCTCCTACGGCTAATAGCGCGGCTGTCATGTTGTTATGTCCTTGTTGATAGGTTTCACGATGAGATGAGCTCCACTTCCGCCAATGACGACAATTGGTGTGCCACGAGGGAGGTATCCAGACTCTGTTGTCGCTTGATACTGAACACCCGCGATCATGATGTGTCCTGCTGGTTTTAGATCAGCATACACAACGCCGTTTTTACCAATGGCGTTCACATCATAAGAGGAGGCTGTATAACCACTTTGATCGGTATCCAAATACATGGTGTTATCTTTGGCCGTGCCTCGAATGCGCTTAAGAGCAAAACGAATCAAAAAGCCAAGAAGGACCAAAACGCCTGTGGTGAAGGCAATCACGGCTCCTGCCGATTCTGCCTGATTTGCATACAAAATTATGCTCGCAATAACCAGGGCTGTACCGGCAATGCCCATTATGGCTCCCGGCAGATAGAACTCGAGGAAAATCAAAAGTAGTCCAAGCGCTAATAGGAGAAACGGCATCATGCCTCGATGTCCTCCATTATCTCAGAAACCACGATCTTACTCCCATCCAGCCTAAGCACGCGAATAGGAGTACCCTTTTCAATAAAAGAGCCATCGCTCACGGCATCATAGAGGACTTCATTGATGGTGACTTTTCCTGATGGGCGCAGTGTGGCTGCCACGAAACCTTCGGCTCCGGGCTGAGGAAGGCTCTTGGGATCAATGCCAGCGATATAGCCAACTTGTTCTCCCTTCAGCACTAAACGACTGGCAGCGGCGAAGCGAGGGACAACAAAGCGTCCCAGCAATGCGGCAACCACAATTGCTACAACAAGTGAGCCACACAGCCATACTAAGCGTGTCATGAACTCATCGCCAGCTGGGTTCCAAGTATGCGTATCGAAATCAAAGGTAACGGTCGAAATGCTAGGAAGAAGAAGAGAGAAAAGTCCAAAGATCACCATAGCCAGACCAATTAAGCCTGCAAAACCGAATGTCGGGAGGACAAACACCTCAAGCCCTAACAAGAGCAGACCAATGGCTAAGATAATGAGATCCAAAGAGTTGATAGCTTCAAGCGCAAAACTGGAAAGCATGATCAAAAACAGACAAGTCACGGCAACGATGCCAGGTAAACCGACTCCAGGACTGCTCATTTCCATGTACAGCCCAAGCATTAGTCCAAGCATTAGCAAAGAAGCTACAGCGGGTGTGGTCAAGAAGCTCAGAAACTGCACGCGCCAATCGGGACGGAAGGAATCGATAGTGGCATCTTTCATTTTATCAAAGAACGGCAAATGAAAGAGTGCCATTTTATTCGCGGGCCACTGTCCGTCATCTTCTTCAGAATTAGTGATTTCAGGTAATGACATAGGCGGCACAACGATATCCGCTACACCATACTTAATAAGGTCACTGGCATTGAGTGTCAGTAATTTGCCTTTGGCACTTATAATGAAGTCGGGGTCTTCGCCGGTCTTTTGAATTTGATCTTCTCGGTCAAGCTTAAGAATTTTTCCGTGGCGCATGACAAGAATGACGTCTTTGTCAACCATCGCCTCAGCCAGCAAAGAATTGCGTCCGAAAAAGCTTGCTCTGTTGGCCATGTCAGAGCGCATGGCTGAGTTCACTTTTTCTGATGCGTCCTCCATCTTTCCTTCAGCATTAGCGATCACAGGTGCCGCCGCTCCCATACTTGCATCTTTGGCGATGGTAATAAAGCGTGTGGAGTAGGCAAGCAAGGCGCCGGCAGACATGGCCCAATTATTGATATACGTGACAACAGGAATATTGCTTTCCACGTCCATATTTTTAAGGGCTTCAGAAATGAGTTCTGCCGCATAAACCTCGCCACCAGGAGTGTTGAGCTCCAAAATAATAAAAGCAGGTTTGGTCTTTTTATAGTGATCTAAGGCAGTCTTCACCAACAACCAAGTCCCTTGATTGATGCCTGATGTGCGGTCATCGATGACGATATGCCCAACCGTTAGGGGACGGGTCGAATCAATATGAATGTGTTCTGTTAACTGCGACTCAAACGCGCTTGCTGAAATTTGCTCGGCTGTTTTGACCACAGTAGGTTCTTCAGGCGTTAAATGATATTGGGCTGTGAGCTCGGCAAGTGTTTCAAATTGAGTGACGACTCCCAATTCTTTTAGCTGCAAATGACTGACGACTAGAGTTTCTCCCTTCGAGGAAATGAGCGTTCCTACGGGCATGGGGAGTTCCTGCACCACTTTCCAACCATTATCATCGATCACATAGATAGTGTCATCAACCATGGCTTGGGCAAGAACTTGTAAAATACGTGACTTTGGGTGCTGAGGTGAAATTAGGCTCGTCACCTGATTGCGAAGCACGTTAAGCGCTACTATGGATTCTGCTCCTTGAGGAATAGCTCCCCAAGCTATGTAAGGCGAGGCAATCACTTCGTCCGACACAAAAGGCAAAAGCGCCGCTGGTCCTAATACCCTTGACGATAGGTACGTAATAATGGGGAAAGCTTTGGAAAGCCTTTGTTCGTATAAATGCTGGGCTAGGCCGAGCGTGGCCTTTAAATCGCCACTTGTAGAATCCAGAACCATCAAGAGAGGCATTTTAGGACCAAGCTCCGCTTTGTCAATCTGCTTGGTGATAGCTGCCACCTGATCTGGCCCGAAATAGCCCTTTACAGTGACAAGTACAGCTGTAGCCTGTTCGGCGCAAATTGTTGCTGGTAACAAACATAAGGTCAAACAAATTAGCAGATACCGCAAAACAGCCATGTCCCTCAAATTTCTCATTTCTTGTTACCCTAGAAGGTCTGATCTATGAAGTCCAGAATCACATCTCTTGTATACTTTAAATGCGCATCAGAATGCACCGTACTAATGAAGGAAGCTTCGTATTGAGCGGGCGCTAATAGAACACCATGAGCGAACGTGTGAGAGAAAAACTTTTTGAAGAGTTCAAGATCAAGATCTTGGGCTTCTTCCATGCATGTGATTTCAGTTTTTCCGAAGAAGATCGTAAACATAGAGCCCACTCGCTGCACGCACGCAGGTGCTGCTTTGGCAGCAAAACGTTCTTGGATAGGATCTAGCAGGAAGCTTGCTTTGCGTTCTAGTTCTTCGTACGTACCGTCTACTTCCAACATTTTAAGGGTTTGAAAACCAGCTTCCATAGAAAGAGGATTGCCGGTAAGAGTGCCCGCCTGATAGACAGGCCCTTGCGGAGCTAGCACTTCGAGAATTTTTCTTGATCCTCCAAAAGCCGCGGCTTGGGTGCCTCCCGCCATTACTTTCCCTAGTGTGGTAAGATCGGGGCTAATGTCATATAGAGCTTGAGCTCCACCTAGACCTACTCTGAAACCACTGATGACTTCATCGAATATCAACAAAGCGCCCGTTTTTGCGGTTTCTTCTCGTAACATTTTTAGGAACTCCGGATTAGCCGGAACTACGCCCATATTACCGGCGATGGGCTCGACGATAACCGCCGCAATTTTATCACGAAACTCCGCAGAATTAAGGGTACGGCGCGTCGTTTCAATGTCGTTGTAGGGAAGGCATAAGGTGTACTTGATGGCATCTTGAGGAATGCCGGCAGAAGTCGCTGTAGGTGTATTACCAAGCATACCAGAACCGCCTCGCACCAGAAAAAAGTCAGCATGACCATGGAAGTTGCCTGTAAATTTAACGATATAATCACGACCTGTGTAGCCACGAGCAACACGCGCTGCGGTCATAGTGGCTTCTGTGCCAGAAGCTACAAAGCGCACCTGTTCCATTGAAGGCATATTACGAACAAGCTTACGCGCTAGCGGTTCTTCCAGCGCAGTGCTGAGACCATAGCTAGTGCCATCTGCAACACGTTTTTGCAGTGCTTTGGTAATACTGGGGTGTGCGTGGCCGTGAATCAGTGCGCCCCAAGACATGTGAAAGTCGATGAAACCATTGCCGTCAACATCATAAATTTTATCGCCTTCGCCGCGCTCCACAACGATGGGAGCTTCATGCACGTACTTAAACGCGCGTGTAGGGGAGCCAACGCCTCCGGGCATTACCTCGCAGAGCTTTTTGTAGAGTTCGGCTGTTTTTGTGCGGACTAGAGGTTTTACAGTGTCTGTTTTCATGGGGCAAACTCCTTCCAAAATATTTGGTAGGAGTCTAACGAAAACCAACAAAAGAGACGAGTGGATATTTATACATCAGAAAAAACCTTTGTGCCCTCGGTTCCTTCGTCTGTTTTGTTTTTTTAGGATTTTCTTGTAGTGTAATTAAGAGAAGTAGTATCGCTTAGGCAAAGTACTATAGGATGTTGAAAAATCCTTTCTTGAGTTTGTTCTAAATGAGGTTCAAGTATTTTAGACTCAGGGAACAGATCATTTGAGAAAAAACGATAACAAGCCTGAATTTCTTTTCTAAGCAACCTCAGTCAAGCTTGAATAGAATGTTTCATACCCGTCTTAGAAGCAATATCCAAAAGATTTAATACTCTTTTGTTTAACCTTTTATCACCTAGTTCAATCCCTTCTAATTCTTTTCTTACTCATTCCTTAACCATATAACCCCACCTTAGTTTTGAAAACTAGGCAGCATATTATATTTGATTTTTTGTCAAAACAAACTTATGCTTAAAGCGATGTCTGTGCCTCTGTGACCCTGATTGCTACCAAAACTTGCCGCACAAGTCATTGAATTTGAATTCAGAT
>CAYTFC010000090.1:0-11261 GCA_964436955.1 uncultured bacterium
CCTCATTGGATCCTTCCCCTGAGATCGAATTTACAGAAAGAATGTTACACTACCTGGGGATGGTTTTGTGTCTCGCTTTTTTGCTGCTCTGGGCGAGTTGGGAATGCTCAAAAAATTCAAGACAATCTTGATGGCATATCCCAAGGCACAATTTTGTGATAAGCAACCTCCAGAAGGTCGGGACGAGTACATTCTAAATCAGCGAAAAACCGTGATAAGTACTCTCAAGGACTATCAGATCAGCATTCCAGTCATCTTTAATATGAACTTTGGACATACCGATCCACAATTGATTATTCCAAATGGCGGAATAGCCCGAATTGACTGTGCAGCTCGATCAATTCAACTTAAGTAGTTCAGCAAAAACTGTAATCTTTTCTTTCTTTTCCTCCTCTGGTGCCTCCCCTCCCCGTCTCTGCGTCTCTGCGTTGGAAAAATCAATACGGTATTTTACCCTAGGGTGCGTTTAAATAATTTAAACGCGGAGACGGGGAGGACGGGGAGACGGGGAGGGGCAGAGGAGGAACCAATCTTCTAAGAGGTTTTGTCAAAAAATAGGCTAAAATCGATAGTTTCAGTGAAATACCCGTTATCCTGAATAGTGTCACTAACCCCATTGACATGGACAAGAACAGGCCAGCAAGCAAATCGTTTTGGAAGCTTTAAACGCTCCATTTTATCTTTGACTTCACTTACCACATCTGATTTTAAAGGATTGATCGAAAATTTAATTTCGCACGCAAACAATGTGTTAAACCGTGTTTGAATAAGATAGTCAATTTGACATCCCTGCCGCGTTGTCGTTCCTGTCTGAAAGAAGGGATTGTCGTTAACAATGTCCGCTGGATTGATGTTAAGCCAATTCCAAATTTTCTTTCGATTCTTTAAGATTAAGTTCTCAAATTGAAGAGCCATTAGTGTATTCCAACCAGGTAGCGATGAGATTCGTTGCCCTTCAAAACTTCCTCGAAGTATTCGGTCTCGATTTGGATTTATTTGTTTCAAATAAAATCGTAAATAGTTGTCACTCAGCCTATACAGGCTAAGCTTGGAGGCTTGTCCAGTCTTAACTGACCACGTAAAGTCTCGTGTAATAAATCCCGACTGAATAAGATCTTCTAGATATTCTGATAAAGTTCCACTTTTGGAGAATTTAAGCGCTTCACAAATACTATTAAATGTCATAGGAGCGTTGGAAAGAGCCTCAACAATAGAACGATAAACGTCACTGCGTCGTTCAAAAAGATCATGAAAAATGTGATCAAATTCATTAAACAGAACACCATCTTGGCGAAAGCATAGGTCCCTAATATTATCATCAGCATTCATTCCAGCTTGAATTTGCTCAAGGTACCAAGGAATTCCGCCTGTTACCCCCAGGACTTTAAAGATTTCATACGAAGACCCTCGAAACCCTCTGCTTTCCAACAGTTCCTTACATTCATCCAATGGCAACTCATCCAACTTCATCAAAACGGAAATACGTCCAAAAAATGCGGTACTGCTAACGATATTCTGTTCAATCCATGTAGAGACAGATCCACATAGGATTAAAATGAGTTTAGGATTTTTCTTAAATTCGAGGTCCCACGCATTTTTGAGTTTCCCAAGAAATGAAGGATCGCCGGAACCCATCCATGAAATTTCGTCCAACAGGATGACAACGCGGCCCTCCCTAGTATGCATTGCAAGTAAAGTAAAAAGGGCTGACCAGTCCTGAGCCGCAATACCTACCAGTCCAATTTGTCGTCCAAGTTGTTCAGCAAATATATTTTTTTGGTCTTGTGCAGTAAGTTCAGAAGTAGGAGGAATGCCTGCAAACGTATAGAATCGCTTGCCTTTAGCGAATTCCTCTACGAGACGACTCTTTCCGATCCTTCGTCTTCCACGTAGCACAACCAAACTAGCAGACTTCTTTTTAAGAAGTGAGGCCAGCCGCTGTAACTCTGCATTTCTTCCAACAAATGTATCGGTAGTCATAATAACCCTCTGCACAATACTTACAAATATAGCTTTTGTGCAGAAAAAAAGCAACGAAACTTAACGCACATTATTGCGTTTTTGATGTTTTGTGCAGAGGGCTATTTGGACTATTCTTCCGCAAAATGGCCTGGGTAAAATAGGGACTCATGCACTCCGTAGATACTAGAGAAATGCTTCACAACTTCCGGTGTAAGAGGCCGCAAGCCATTTTCAAGGCGACTTAACGTGGGGCCACTCATAGGATAATCAGGAAAATTGCGCTTGTAAGTAGCCGCAAATTGAACCTGTTTTATGCCATTTGAAAAACGTAGTTCCCAAATTAATTTTTGGCGAAAGGTAGTACTCATTCTGTTTAGCTTACCTACCTCTGAAATGGCTACTTTCGAAATTTTAGCGATTTTTCGAGAATTTTCGGCTAATACCTTTTCAGCCGCGGTAGACTTATTGCGCTGAAGATCTCTTATCCGTACATCTAAATACCCCTCATTCTGCTTCGAGATCTTTTCTAAAAGATGCACAGCCCTTTTATCTGTAACTTGATCAAACAGTCTCTTGTAAAATAGGATCGATGTCGCGTCGCTGTGGTTTACACTTCTCAAGTCCTCGTTAAGCTTACGAAGACTCTGTTGAAGAGCCTGTTCATTATCCGCGCCTCGCTCATCCCCAGCAGCAAGCATAATACGTTTTGACAGCTTACTAATTCGAGATGCGTTCTGCTCTATGGCTGCGTGCGCTTTTGAATTGGTCCGGATTTCACGGCTTTTTTGTGCGAGCTCTAGATCCGATATGTTTAGTAATTTACAAAACATTCTTCGTTCAGCATCAGTGCTGGCATGATCCAAAAGGGCACGATAGAAGAAGATATCAAAATGCGGAACACGTCCAGTTTTCAATTTATTCAGTACATGCTCAATCTTGCTCTTAATTGTACTCTGTGCACATTGATCCGCCTTAATCATTTCGTAGCGAAGGCGATAGACATCTGCCCTTAGACATTTCTTTTTCTCTTCCTTTAGGCCGACAAATTGGTTGATATTTGTTTCCCTTCCCCTAGCCTTTTTAATAAAAGGTTTGAGCTCACCCACCAACTCATCTATCTTGTCAGCATGCTGTGCAAGCAGGGTTTTGGTTCTTCCTACTCTACCAAACTCATCGACATCTGCCTTTAAGGTGGCGTAATCAAAGCCTAGGGCCTCCTCGACAACTTCACGATCTTTGCCTTTAAGCCTTTCTAGGACCTGAAAATGATACATATCTATAAAATGAACGGGTGCATGACTTTCATTCTTTTTTTGATGATGTTCATGTCTAATGACAACTGGGAGGGCATCTATCTTTCGCTTGATAAGAGCTTGAATCTTTTCGGAGGAAACAGCTTGCTGATCTTCTAGCTTCTCGACAATCCTTGCAATATTACCGAACTGCGGATCATCTAACTGTAGGTTCAGCCACAAATCGAAGTTATCTTCATCCGCAGTGTAATTTTCTAACTCCACAGCCTTTTTCAGGTAGATTTCTAGAACATCTTTGACCTTTCGATTTGTCTCGTGCTCATAGCCCTTAGCAATTTCCTTGCGAAGAGATGTTGCAAATTTTTTGGCGACCTGGTGAGGAGTGAGCTCCTTTTTCGATGATCTGTTCAGTAGATCTACCGTTCGGCTGCGCAGCTGGCTAGGTAGCATTTTCTGATAAGTGGTTTTATCCGCACCTTTAGCTCGGTACTTTTCGTCAATCACTCTATCGGCATCATTAATTTCTTTTACAACATCAATGGTCGCCTGACTTTCGTCATAGATTCCTGAGCGATATAAATAAACGGTCTTGTCCTCTCCGGGCTTAGAAGCATAAAGACATGGCAAAGTCGCATGGTGGGCTGCGTTAAACTTAATATCGCCTTTGGGACTGAGAATTGTTTCGGCATTTAAACCCTGATGGAGCGTGTGCCCTTCGCTGAAATCAAGCCCAGTTCCGTAACAAGTGACAGCTTGTACAACTAGCTGAGAAAGGCGTTTTTCCAAATGCAACTCAATTGCCGTATAGGATTTATTTAAACGATAGTTCCAGTCATTGAGCTTTTTAGCCTGTCCATCATCAAGTGTGGTTTTGCGAAATTTATCTAGACATGGATCTTTAATTGACGAGGTGACGTTGCCACCAAATGATACGCGAGTGTTAACTTTGTTTGCGTCGCCCGCTGAGAGGGTTGGAAAAACATCAACTTTATTTAATGAAATAACGGCGGCCATGGGTATGCTCCTTTAATATATTTTCGGGGGCTTGATCGTGTAACATAATGCCATTATCAATGTCATCAAAATAGAATAAAACTTTGTTAATGCCGCTTCGATGAAGCGGCGCTACAACGTGTAACAGAACATGTAGCGCCACTTCGTAATAGGCGAATACGCGCGTCATTACTACGATATATTTTGTCTTACCGAGCCTTCAGAAAGTTTTGAAGATTGACGATGACAAGGTCAGTAAGGAACACTTCGATGCTGATTATATACCACCCCTCACATGAGTTTCGCAGAACGCGAAGCTCTTTTTCCAACCGAAAAGTTAGGGATTGTCCTTGAAGCAGAGTATAATAAACAGTTCCGCGTACTGTGCTTTGGAGATTTTCCAACATGAAGGTCAACTTCAACAACGGTTCATGGAAATCCGCGAACTTTTATAAGTTATCTTAGACAAATCGATCGGGCAAAAAGGCCTCTGCATCTCAGAAAAACCATTCTAACAGGACCATATTCAAATTCACAAAGTCAAACTCATGCTTCCCTAACTTGATCTTTTTCCGTGCCAAGCTAACTCTAAGTTTGTTTAATCTTCGAGTTTTTTTAATTGTTCAATTGGGTCCCAATTATCTGGTGGAGCGATGTCAATACCATCCCAATGCATTCCCTCATGGATCCATTTCTTTTTCCAATTTTCGTAGATTTCATGACGCTTTTTGAGGTCTCCTCCACCCATGTCATCATAGCCATATTGGATGCCGCAACAAGGACAAATTTCATGAGATGCGCTGTCATTATCCCATGCTGCAAAACCTAAATTATAGCCACACACTGGACAATATTGATTTTTGTTTAGGGATTCCATGTAATACTACCTGGTTGAACATTCCAATAATCTATATTAGTTAATTGCCCGTGTTTTGCAGGATCTGGTTATAAAAGGTTAGCGTAGAACCATCCTGTCGATATGCACCAAAGGTATTTGTTTTGAAGTCATACACTCTGATTACACCACTAGAGTCGACCTTTGTAGGCAAGTTACATTTTTGACTTTGTACGAGAAAATCAGACGCCTTTTGCGCGTACTCAGAAGCACTTTTTGCGCTGAAGTCGTCCCCGTGACGTACAAAATGATTCTTTAAGGTTTTAGGATTTGCCCACGCCCTCATCCCATCTTGCGTAATTGTAGCACTTTCTTCAACAATCTGTCGAGTTGCAGAGTTTGCTAAAGAGCGTTCACCTTGAGTCACAAGGGCTTCGCTGCCAAGGCCGACTCGAGACTTTAGGAAGGACGCGCCTCTGCCGGCCATGGCGGCCCCTCTTTCCACAAGTCCTAATCCCATTTTAAACATACTCAAGCCAGCAACTTCAGCAAGCATCATGGCCCCAGCTCCAAGTTCCCCGACTCGGTTACCAATAAAGCGGTTTTGCCCCTGCGGTCCTAACTGATTCCAAGCATTGCTAATTTCTGAAAAATCGCCGCAACCTAAACAGCGTCCAACCTTTCCAATGTAGCCCTCATAACGGTTCCACGTGTTAATAGGATGGGAGACGCCATTCAAAAAACCACTTCCGATGTTCCAAGCTGCTGTATCCTGTAGTGTAATCCCATCTGTGGCAGCAAGCCCATAGGAGTCATAAAGAATAAGGGGGTTGTTACGCTCATATGCATATAGATTTGGGCCATCGGCAAAGCCAAGCGGATCAGGTGTTAGCCAACGTCCAAGCTTGGGGTCATAATCACGTTTGCCAAACTGTACCAAGCCTTTACACTCATCCAAGCCTTTACTAGCATAGCCCCATCTGTTTCCTAACGATGACTCAACCAATGGGTATGCACCGCATGCACCGATAGCGTATATGGACTAGCCCACAAAAAACTTGTCGATTAATGATTCTAAAATCCTTCCTTCATTAGTCAAGTTATACTCCTTATCAAAACCGACGATTTGAAGCTGTTCTCCACATATGTCACGAAGGTCATCTGCTTGGTCCTCAGCAACTGTACAATAATAGTGAGAATTGAGTTCTGTCCATTTAATCGACTTGAGTTTTTCTAAAAAGGCAGTGTTCGACCGCATAAAATCAAATTCTGTTCGCTCTACCTTGATCTTTTTCATTGATGGCCTACGTCCTCGATTATTTTTTTTGCTTTTTGCGTTGATGTAGGATTTACAGATACTACTTTTTTAGTGCTTGGATTAATAACCACTTCGGCATGTTGTCCAATATATCGCTGACTTGGTCTTCCCAGGGTGTCAATTTTCATTTCCTTTATTTTTAAGGGCTTTTTTAATGCATCAAGAATTTCATTGGGAGCGACATCACGGCTAATTGCTTGATTTATACCATGCTTTGTAAACCCTGTACAACCTGCAACATCTTTTGTCCCTACCTGTGCAATTTCAGCAACCTCAATAACTTCTCTCGCTGCGGTATTTGCTAAAGAGTGCTCTGCTTGGATTGCAAGGGTTTCGGTGCCCAAACCAGCGGCCTTCGCTCTAAACGCTGTCACGCCGGTCCGCAATGCTCTGTATCCTGTCATCCCTAATCCTGCTGCAGCCCTGAAAGGGTTTACCCATGTAGCTAGGCCTGCGATCTCTCCCATTCTTTCTCCCGTGAACCGCTCTTGACCTTCTACACCAAAACTATTCCATTTGTCGGTAATCTCTGAACAGTCTCCATTCCAGAGCGCTTTACCAAGCATACAGCCATAGTTAAAATAGCGTGCGCCCGTATCTATGGGATGCGCTGCGCCACTCCAAAGTCCTGAGCCTACACCCTGGTACAAGCCCCGAGAAGCTCCCTGATTGTAATCGGCAGCAAGCCCATAGGGGTCATAAAGAATAAGGGGGTTGTTACGCACATACGCATAGAGGTTCGGGCCATCGGCAAAGCCAAGTGGATCCGGTGTTAGCCAACGTCCCAGCTTGGGGTCATAATCTCGCTTTCCAAACTGCACCAAACCTGTATGCTGATCCAAGCGCTTACTAGCACAGCCCCATCTGTTTCCTAGGGATGACTCAACCAATGGGTATGCGTCTGCTGCGTAGGTCAGATTTTCACCAAATGCGGAATAGCGATAGAATTCCGCAATTTGACCTGAAGCTGCGTCCAAGAGGCTGCAAACATTGCCGCGATGGTCATGTAGCGGGGCATAGCTCTTGCCTTCGAGTTCAATAGCCACTGCTGCCCCTAACTCGGCTCCCTTGCCATGTCCTAGGACTCTTAGCTCTGCGCAGGTAGCATTTTTGTGTACTCCGATCTCTCTTTGCTGGTGATAGATAAAGGCAGTTGGAGATTCCCCTGCAAGAGTGCGTGTGAGGCGCCGTCCAAAGGAGTCATAGCTGTAGGCTATTTTCCATTGGCCGATTTCTTCGGCGGTGACAAGACGATTCAACGCGTCATAAGTATAGTACCTGCCTTTGCCAAGGCCCATTTTCTTGATAAGATTACCATTGGCATCATAGCTATAAGTAACAAGGGAGTCTGAGGTAACTTGATTGAGTCCATTAACGGCGTAAGGGGTCTGATCTTTTTCTAGGCGGTTTTTCATCGAATCATAGGCATACGTGTGGTCGGCAGATCCATTCTCTTCGATTAGCTGATAGAGATCATCATAGCGATAAGAACAGGGAACCAAGCTTAAGGGGTCTTGAACTGTGAGCTTCAGGAGGTTGCCTGCGCCATCAAATCCGTCTGCAGGAATATGCTCTGACCAAAAGGCTGTCGTTAGGCCAACTCGTCTGCCAAGGGCATCCCATTCTACGTTTGCGTCTCCGGCGTTTCCGATAAGCGTCATGCCGCCTTCGAGTCCCTTCAAATCATAGCGGTCATAGGTATGCTGGTAAATAAGTGCGCCATTGGCGTCATGGCGTTGCACTGCGATAAGGTCAATAGCGTTATAACAATAGCGAATGGAGGATCGATCTGGGAGAATTGTCCGAACAAGGCGTCCCAAATTGTCGTACGTGTATTCCAAAACAAGGTCATTCGCTAGCTTCTCTTTCAAAAGATGCTTCCATGCATCGTAAGAGCGAGTTGTCTTGGCATTAGTGAGTTGATCAACGACCTCAATAATGTCGCCATTGGCATCGTAGCTATATGTATAGCCGACTGTTTGGTCCGAAGAAGTGAGCTGGATTAGGCGTCCAAATAGGTCATAAGAGTGTTGCAGCAACACGCCGTCTGGTTTAGTGATGGTCTTCAGACGTCCCCAAGAATCATACTCAAAACGGGTTGTTTTGTAAGATCCATCGCCACCTTGCTCCGTGATGGAAAGAGGACGCTTCATGCTGTCGAGTTGCCAGTCGATGGTGTAGTCTGTTTTTGGGCCGGCGGAAGTGATTACTTGCTCTTTTTGTCTGACCTTTTGTCCATTGGCATCATACCAAATCTCTTCAAAGGCGGTGCATTGGCCAAATACATTGCAACATTCGGAGGAGACAACACGTCCTAATGGGTCATGCATTTCGATGATTTGATTACCCACAGGATCTGTGGTTATTTTACGCTGCACGCATTGTCCCAAGGCATTTGTAAAATGGTCGTCGTAGCACATCGAGGTCGTATGGCCCAAAGCATTGATGTACTGAATCGGCCGACGTTGTGTGTCGTATCGGGTTTCAGTTACTGTGAAGGTTGCCTCAGTATCATACACATAGGTGTGGGTCTTATTGCCATGAATGTCATAAGTGTAACATTCCTTGCGTAAGAGAGTCTGATTTGAATCCACCACACGCATTTCGATGATGCGGTCAAGAGAGTCGAACTCTTCGATCTGACAGACATAATCTCCATCGTTGTTCCAGCGTTGAGTGACTGTCAAACGACCAAGATTGTCGTAGCCATAGCATGTTTTGGTATAGCCAGTGGAGGATTGTGTGGTTTCCTGGGTCTTACGTCCGGCTCCATCATAAGTATATTCCGTGACGTAGCCCATAGGATCTATGGTCTGGGCTAGATTTGCCCCACGATACACATTTTGCGTACTTTGCAATAGGTTGCCATTCGCGTCAGAACTTTCAGTTTTGATCACGCGTTGCATGCCGTCGTAAAAATAAGAATGGCAGAGGCCACTTTTTTCCCACTTCTTGGCAACAGTTCCGTTGAGGTTGTATTCAAAGCGTTCTTGGGTGCCATCAGGATAGGTAATGAGCGTAGGTTGCCCGCGAATGGTATACTCTTTACGTGTGGCAGAGCCCATTCCATCAGTTTCGGCTACTAGTTGATCTAGAATATTATAGCCTTTGCTTACTTGCGAGCAGACCAAAACCCCATCTTTATTCACGCAGGCTGGGTAGGTGATTCCTATCTCTCTTCCAAATTCATCGAAAGTATAACGTGTTTCGTGTCCGCGTGGATCGGTTTGAGAGACTCGGTTGCCAAGGTAGTCATACCCATACTTGGTCACCAAGTGGGGGCCATGGGGATGCTCTTCTCTCATTTCTATAAGGCGATTAGAGTAGTCATAGAGATAATGACGCGTGACATCAGTGCCTAGTTGCTTTTCCAAGACCCTGTTCTTGTTGGCATCATAGGCGTATTCTGTCCGACGTCCAAGAGGATCCGTTTGACCGATCAGGTTCAATTGATCGTCGTAGTCAAAGGTCTCGGCATAGGCAAAATTGTCATTAGCATCAAAAGTGCTTTGGCAAACAACTAATTCTCTATCGTCATAACAGAATTCTGTGCGTTTCAACTGTATTTTTTGACCTGTGTTGAGGTCAAAGTAACCTTCGGTGATGCTATGGGGAAATCCTATCGCAGGGGTCTGTGTGCGACGGGTAATGACGGTGAATTTTCGGCAAGTGACTCCGGAAAGATCCTCTCTTATAGCGCCACAACCATCATCGGACCAAACTTCGACAAGCAAATGATCGGCGTCATAAGCAAGAAACTCTCTTTCAAAAATTTGAGCTTGCGTTCCGACCAGTTTAATGGTCGGCAGATTTGTCCCTGGCAAATAGGTATAGTGGCGGACCTTGCCATCTGAAGACTCTTCACGCAAAGGGAGATTAAAGCGATCGTTAGAGTATTGTGTGCACTGGGTTACACATTCCACAGTCTCTGTAGGGCGATAATCAGCACCAAGAGTAAAGTTAGCTTTGCCTAGACCTGTAAAATTGCCATAGAGCTCTTCCTTGATGATATTGCCGCGCTCATCATAAGTGCCTACGCTGCTGCGAACAAACTCTTTGTTGGGATAGGAAAGACCTTTTGCTAGCAAATTTCCCAGATCAGGACCACCACTTCCCCAATAGAAACGCTGAGAAGAATACACAGCTACATCACGGCCTGTTCCTGAAAACAATCAATTGCAGTGACTCTTTTTTCTGGTGATATCCAATACGTGGTCTTGTGCTGTAGCGCATTGAAGACGTCAGTGGTTTCATTGTAATAAGCAAATGAAGCCATTGTAACGGGCTTGGCGTCGGCACCTAAAGGAGCCCGCAGAGCGATTACTTTCCCATCTCGTACGTTGTAGTCGATATTTAGGAAGCGTCCATCGGGCTTGGTGACTTGATATAGTTTTAACCAAAGCCCGTCTGCCTTATCTCGTTTGTAATGGTATTGAAGAGTTGTCATCGGACCGTACGACGGTATAATGTGCGTGATAAAGGGTTCGTATGCCGCCTTTTTATGGCGAAGCTTGACGCGGCATTTTGGGGTAGCATAAAAAACGTTTTGGCCGTTGCTTCCCTTCACCCAATATCCGTTTGGTTGTTCGATGACATCTACCGAATTATATGTTACTGTGCCCGCGGAATTCGTACTCTTTACTTGAATCAATCGCCCTGGAATATTCTGAGTGAAATGAAGCTTATGGCTATTTGGTTTGGTCTCATTATGCAAAGTCCAGAATCCAGCATGGTTAACGGATTGCCTGTGCCAATAATAATTACGAACTGTTCCTGAACCCAACGTCATTTCACATTGTCCACCAGTATATCCCCATCGATCGGTTGGACCGCCGAGTTCGCAGCCGGTGAAGCGAAGCTGCTTGTTTTTTATGCTGTCAACCCCTGCAATCCCCGTCTC
>CAYTFC010000091.1:0-11181 GCA_964436955.1 uncultured bacterium
GCTGATCAAATTCAAGACTTATGCGGCAAGTTTTGGTAGCAATCAGGGTCTAAGGTTCAACCTCTTATCAGCAAATAACAATTCTTTATTTAAAAAATGGTTATGCTATAATATGATTAGTTTAATCGCGTGACGGATGTATAGATGAACGAAATCGAAGAATACGACTATTCCGAGTCGGATCATGATTGGAGTAGACATACTGACGATCTCGAAGTCATCAAAACCAGCTCCTGGCTGGCTGGCTGGCTCCAGCGTTTTACAGGCAAGACGAGCTACAGCGCGGTTTTTCATCGGATGGCCTATTCAATCAGCATTACCAAACTTGAAAGTTATGCCCAAGTCAAGAAGTTGATGGCGCTGAAGGATTCTGTAAAGAGGCTAAGTGGCGGATACTATACAAAAGCCGGCAAAGTAGCCGCCTTTTTGGGCGGACACGGCGACGTTCCCAAAAGCGTTGAAGCTTTGTCGCGCAGTATTGATGCCCAATTGCTCAGGCTTTTTACGGGAAGTACATTGCAGGCCAATGAAATCACACCAGATGCCCGTCACTTAGCACATACCATCTTTGAGGGACTCAGTAATACGCGGGCCACGAAGGCTAACTTACTCGATTTTGAAACCTACCTACGGCAGCGGCTGCCCCTGAACTTTCGTAAAGATGGGAAGGATTTCTATCAAAAGTTCGCAGAACTTGGTTTTCCATTAGCCCAATATCGGTACGGAGAAATTTGTCATCAACGGGGGAATGATCTCGAAGCTCGGCGATGGTATGAGTTGGCAGCAAAGCAAGGGATGACTAAAGCTATTAAACAACTACAGCAAGCCAGCTATCGCGATATATCAACGACTATCCCACACCGAGAGCCTCCCAGAACGGCGTTGGAAATCCTAACCGGACTAGTAGGAGAGGAGGATACACTACAAAAGGGAGCAGATTTACTCTTACAGGTTGATCCTGGAGAGTGTGCTGAACTCAAAGTGTTAAGGCGGCGTTTAGACAATATGCAGCAAGCGAGGATGACCTATGAACAAATGGCGTCGTATGTTGTGGCAAGTCTCTATCTTTATGGCACTGGGATCGAAAAAGATGCCAATAAAGCTATTAACTTTGCTAAGCAATCCGGAGTTATTCGCTTTTGTGCTGGGGAAAGTGCCATCGAGGATCATGGCACCCTCAATCCAGAAGAAGCTTATAGCATGGTCTCAGCAATCATGGGTATCAGGGCTAATAGCCCTACTCCTAGCCAAGTCCTCCAAGCTGTCCAAATAGCCACACTTTTCGATTCATCGATACATCTTTGGGCACTTAACGACGCTACGTATTATGAGTATATTGCCAAAGTGATACACGCGTTAGCAGAAACTGGTTCGAGGCAAGAAGAGCTATTTCGTGAAATATTAGTGTGCACAACAAAGCTGATTTTGAATGTGGTTGAACCAACACAAGATGACCTAAATATGATCTTGGCGCTGCGTAGACATTTTAAGGACCTGCAGCGCCCATCCGGCCCTGGTTCCGTCGCTTGGCGTGCTAAGACACACTAAGACCCGGATTGCTACCGGTAGCAATCAAGGGCTAAGCGTACGTACTCAAGCTCCCTAAAAGTTGGTGCCAACTCCTACTACAACAGATCTACAGTTAACGTCATCCAAACATGTAGCAGCAGCCCTAATACTCTTCCTTATTTTGTTACGTCGGCTTCAAAAAATCTATAGCATAACCCTCAACCATCAACACGTTACAACCAAACAAAACTATTTTAACATAAAAAAACAATCTAAAGCATTTACAAATAGTTAACTATTTGTTATTATTTTTTAAAATAATTAACTAAATTAGGAGATTTTATGTTCGTTGTTAGTTATCCAACTCAAAACGCAACTAGCTTTCTTGGACAAATCAATCCTGTGGTAGCGACTGGGGTTAGCCTATTGGTGGGCACCGCCCTATTAGCGCTAGCTTTCATAAATAGAGACAATCATCGTCCACACATGCCTACGTTCGTGCCCACTAAACTTGACCTTCCACAAACTGAAATGGATCGGTTAAATAACCTGGTGGCCACCATTCAAGCAGAGAAAAACGAGAATCAGCAGCTACTCAGCGAGTTGATGACTCAAAAAAGTGAATTACAAGGAGTCGTGAAGAAAAAAGACAAATTAGTTAACCTATTACCTAACTTTGTAGCCCGTCCTGCTTCCAATTTGATGGGAGCAAGGCCTTGGCTTGTGGAAGAAGCTAATCAGTTAGATGCCTCGATAGAGACGAAGAAACAGATATTAGCTCACTTACAAAATAAAATTAATCAAGCTAGCCATCAAATTACATTAACAAAAAATTTCGTTAATTTAGAAAGTAGAATCATTGATCACAAAACGACTACCGAAACCATGCAAAATATTTTGAATGGTCAAGAACAGACATTTGGGCACCAATGGAAAGCTCTTAATTGGAAAGAAAAGCTTATCTATAGAACACCGATAGCCCTTCTACGTGGTGGTTTGAGCTGTGTGCTTAGTGTTGACAAAGAGAAAATTCGCAATTGCCTTCACACTAATAGGAACATAACTTCCTATAGAGAGTTTAATCGTAATGGCAACCAAAATACGGAATCGATGATGCGAGAGGGTGTGCAAATGATGCATGAAATTATCAAAACCGAGCAGGGTCAAAGCCATGATCGCCACACTACCATGTACTTGTTAAACACTCGCGAGCAAGCGGCGCAACTCAAGAAGCAGATCGATTTTGTGCGGATGTCAGTCAACAATTTTAACTACCAAGTTGATAACGAAGACGACGAAAATGCAGTATTGCAACAAGTGTGCAGGGCTATTGATCAAAATATCCAAAACTCCCGACTTAACAATGTGATACAGCTCTCTAAAGAGTTAGAGCGGGTTCTAAATGATGATAGATTATATTCAAATGATATAGTACTAAGTATAAATCCTCTCGATGATAATGCTTTTGACGATTGGGATAATGTTATCTCTACACTCAATAGTCTTAACAACAGGATAAGTAATGTTGAAAATGCGCTTCTCAATCATTTAGTTAATGCTTTTGCACGTGAACGTTCAAATATATTGCAGTTAGATGCAACTTTGTTAGTAAATCATGACATTTTTAGGAATGTCACATTTAACTACATAAGAAACCTAGCATAATATAATTGATTAATGGCGGAAAAGCCGCTTAAAATAAGAACACCACAAAGTCAAAGTAGCGTGATGCAAATTAGTCATGGGTAAGACCTCAAGAGAAGTCTCAACCCATGGCTATTATTTTTTAAACCCGACTTGCTACCCAATGCTGTCAACTTAAAGAACATATTTACCACGCCAATTCAACAAAGTAGCGCTAAATGTTCTGTTACACGTTGTAGCGCCGCTTCGCCGAAGCGGCATCAACAAGGATTTATTTTAAGTTGACAGCATTGACTTGCTACCTACTTTAGCTCCTTATGCCCTTTTCTATTGTGAGTTGTGTATGAATTCTGTAAATAAAGCACATGAGTCGCTCACCAATGCTACAACTTGTCCTTTTAATCCTGTGCGCAAGCGGGTGCGTACGTTATTACCCTCGGCCACTTCCAGAAAGCATTTCCCTCATAGATTGCCTCTCCACTGAACAAATGGGATTAGAGGAAATTTCCTCCTTGGCACTCTCCAATAACCCCGATCTAGTATTAGCTCGAGATGACATTGGCCTCGCCAAGGCCGAAATTTATGCTGCAAGCCTCTTACCCGATCCCACGCTAGCAGCGAGTCAGGACTTCCCCTTTCCTGGTGTAGACGCTGTTATCGCCTATATGGTCGGCATCAATTACGACTTACAATCTCTAGTTCTGCTACCTGGCAACTACATTGCAGCCCAACTAAATGGACGTAAGGTCTATCTAGATCTTCTGTGGAAGGAGCAACAGACCATCAGCCAAGCTGGAATTTTTTACGCACGGATTGTCCTCAAAGAAAGACAGCTAAAGAGTCTTCATGAGCATGCTCAAGTGATTCAAAAACAGTTTGAGCGTGTAAAGGAAGCATGGGATCTTGGGGTAATTTCTTTTGAAACTCTTACTGCTCAATCCATAGTTATGCAGGACGTACAGAGCAGATTCAATGCTCTTGCCGTAGAGATTGATGCCTCACGCAAAGACCTCAACGCTCTATTAGGTTTGTGTCCTAACATTCATTTAGCCCTTCAAGATTTAGAAGAAATGCTACCGCTAAATACCTGCGAGATCGTTGACCTTATCCCTGAATTGCTGCCCATTCGTGCAGATCTCATTGCCCTCCGTGCTGGCTACCAAGCCGGGGAACGAAGACTGTGGCAAGCTGTGTTAGCACAGTTTCCCTCATTCATCCTCGGACCGACTCGCGCCCGTGATAACACCGATGTCAATTCATGGGGATATACATTAGGCGTCACCTTGCCTATCTTTAACGCAAATCGCGGTAATATCGCGATTGAAACAGCCACCCGGCAACGTTTGTACGACGAATATCAAACACGCCTAAATAACGGCTACTCCGACATTGTCAAATTACTTAGTCAAGACGCTCTTTTAATGAAAAGTTTAGCTTCCATCGATGAGAATCTTGAGCAGCTCCGACCGGCAGCAAAGAATGCTGAAGAAGCCTTCAGGCAAGGGCTAATCGATGCTGCGCTGTATGTGGACTTGTATCATACGATGATCAACCAATATGCCGAACGTCTTAACATTCTTTTGACGATCGTTGAAGGGCGAATAAGCCTGCAAACACTTCTTGGACTGCCTCTATTCTGGAAGGATGCCGAGCTATGCGAATCATAATGACCTTATTGGTGCTTCTTACACATCAGCTCGCTGCCGACATAACTGGCTATGGAGTGATTGAGCCGGATCCCCGTTTTGTCTTGAATGTGAACTTTAGCCATCCTGGACAAATCTTAAAAATATACGTGTCTCCCGGCCAGCTGGTTAAAAAAGGAGACTCCTTAGCCGCTCTGCTCACCGATCCCACCGTGCTCACTATCTATCAGCAAGATTTATCCGCTTTAAACCTCGCTAAACAGGATGTGGAACGAACTGATCGCTTAGCGCAACTAAAGCTAGCCACTCCCGCGCAATACGCCATTGCTGAAAAAGCTCTTGTTGACGCTCAAGCGAAGGTAGATGTTCATAAGCTATTGGGAGAAGACAATTCCGAAAATACATTCAAAGCGCCTTTTGATGGACTTGTCATCTCTACACTCGTTTCAGCTGGAGATCGCATTCAGGCGGGATCTAACGTGCTTCAAATCGCTCCAAAGGACAGGTTTGTCGCTAGAGTAGGCATTGATCCCGCTTTAGTAAGTGTAATTCAGCCTGGACAAACTGTAACGATCGTTAATTTGAGCAATCCTAATGCTAAGCAAGAGTCAAAAGTATCCGACATATTTCATCGCATTAACCCGCAAACTCAGCTAGTAGATGTCATCATACCCATTGTCGAACCGTCCGAGCTTTTACCAGGAACACAAATCAAAGCCTCTTTTACGTTGGAAAAAGCACGTTAACTGCAGGGGGGGAAATGTAGAGGTGGACAAACTTGAAAAAGAGAATAGCGTTATACTCCGGTCGGGATCAGGAGTATAACTATTTCCCATGAGGGTTTGATCGACAACGACTTTCTTTCAGCTTTACAACATTGATTTGCCACCTACTTTCGACCTATATTTTGCATAACCGGTAAAATTCCGTATCGAAACAGGTTAGCACTCGTTTCCAAAACCCTGATTATTCTTTCTAATGGCGCCTCGTGACCTTGTGCTGTTACAAGGCTAGTGACAAGATCGCTATTCGATTCTCTAAGGATAGCCATCACAGCATCATGCCATGCATTTCCAGCAGCCCCCGCCTTAAATGGATAGCGGCTCAACCCATTCGCTCCTCTCAAATGCTCCATTGTCAGGTCCACGAACTGATGACTAGTGTACGTGATACTGCCCGGCTTAGGACGCACTGGCTGAAGTAGCGCATCACTAATTACGCATTGCTGGAGCAGTCTCTTAAGAGTACGGTATGAATAGGGATTGCATTTATCCCGCACTTCAAGAATGGATCGTAAGGATGAGGTAAATAATAGCGTAATTTTTTCACTGAGATGACAACTAATTTGGGTAACTTCGACAAGTAAAATTTCATTCTGAAGTCTACGAATGTCTCCTACAATCTCACGGAGGTAGAAGTTGCGCTCTTTATGCCTTAGCGCGGCGACCTCTGGCAAGCTTTGAAAAGCCTTCCAAACATCAGTATGTACTCCTAATGCACTCGCCCATATCTTTTCAATTTCCTTAATTGGTTGGATATCAATTTGTGATGATAATTTTGTACTATAAACTTGTACTGACGGATTTAATTCGACGTCAGATTCATTAACAAGACCCTCCAAAATTTGAATTAATGGCTCGAGGGCAAAAAGAGTTTTTTCAGCTATTTCCAGCGCATGTGCCGCAAACATTTTAGTCTGAGATAAAGTAGTTTTAGTAGAACTTGCGAGAAGCGCGCGAAACACATCTGGTACTAAGGCTACTTCACCTAGAGTGCTTCTGTTTTGCAACTCCTCGAAAGTTTGCTCGGGATATCGGACCCAATTATTAGCATACGATAAGTCACGGATCAAACTGGTAATACCTAATTGTTCCCTTAAATTTTTGGGGTAAAGGGGGAATAGTCCATGTGCGGTACGTGGCTCATACTGAAGCAGTCCCATTCGGGCGACCCCCATCTGTTCCCATACCTGATATGAATTTTCAACCATACTAGAGGCAATAGTCAAAAGAGCCTCTGGGCTCGCTTGATTGCGTAGGAGGCTTTGGAAAGTTGCTGCAAGGTGTCCAACATAAAGCTGTGAGTGTTTGAGGCCAATTTGAATTTTATCACAATAGGAAGTCGATTCAGGGCAAAATAAAACTGCTTGTGTCAGACGCTTTAGCCGACTGCCATTCGTTGCACACTTCTCCAATAGTACAATTCCTCTCTCCCGCTCTAGTAAACTATTAATTTGTTTAGGATTGACACCCGCAGTCGGGTGTGCAAATTTAGAAAATATCTGAGCAGTCCATCCTGGCTTGTTTTTTTCCATTGCTTGCCATGACCGAAGCAGGCTTTGAAAGTTTTCTTGCGCCGCAAAGAAATGTGTTACAAGGGCAATATGCAGCGTCAGATAGGTGTCCAAAATAGCATAATGAAGTTGCACGTTCTCTAACTTGCCTTTATTTTCTTGAGTTGGGTGATGTTTATACAAATTTTGGTGCCGCACGAGATCAATCCCACAGTTTTTTGGAGCCTCCGTATTATAGTAGAAGTAATCACCAATTTCCGAACAAGCTGAAGCCATTTGTTTAGCGGTCGAGCTAACCTGAGTCAGATCGACTATTGGCTGCGCTAATTGGACTTGCAGCTGGCGCGTTATTGGCACAAGATCACAAAGTAAACTTAGCCCCTTTTGCGCATTATCATAGGAAAAACTTATTCTTCCTGGTTCAGGATAAGCGCAATTTAAAGGTATTTGTTCTATTTTTTGCGCAAAAAAGGAGATTAGCCAGGAAAGGGAATTACTAGAGTGTTTAACAAGCTCGCGACAACTCTGAAGAAAGTCAGTGAATTGCATGTTTAAATTGACGTCAGGAGATAGCTTACTTTTGCTAGACTTACCGATCAAAGATTCTTGCACTACCTGTGACACAGAGAGGTCTAACCTATGCAAGTCAGATAGCAATTCTTCAATAAAACTACTTGCTTCCAGTGGAACACCAAACCCCTCTTCCTCAAGACATAGCTTTTCTAGCTCAATATTAAGATGAGCAATAAAGGCCAAACATATGCTCTTATTTTCCTGAAAATGCTCACGATCTTCTGAATAATAAATTTTGGCCAAAGCGACCATATATTGATCATAACCCTCGGCCAGCCCATTTACATTTCTATCCGCTTGGCAAATTAGATGCATTCTTTCTTCGACATATAATCTCACAAAATTCAGTAATATTAGGGGGGAGTGGCAAGGCCGAATAATGCAACGAAAACCATTGCCAAAGCACGTGGCAAATTGACTGCCCCAATTTAAAATAGATTGAATCCTAAGATTTGTCTTGCACTGACGGGTGCGCGCATCTTGTGTCTCAACGGAATTTTGAGCTATATGGGCATGCACAATAGTTTGCAATCGCTTGTCTGTGTATTTTAATGATGTATCCAAAACAAAAACCTCTAATAATTAAATCTATTTAAACATATACTTACATTAGTTATATTTCATGATTGCTGAAATTAATACATTTTAATAATTTCAACCTATTAAACAGCCGAAGTAATTCTATTTTGCATAACCGGTAAAATGCCGTATCGAAACAGATTAGCCCCTTCTTTTAACCGAGCAACCAACTGCGCCTTTATCACCTCTTCTTCATATCTAATCGAAGATAGCTCCGATTTCCCTGAAAAAGCACTGTCCGTTAACCGCAAATTGGATGCCTTAACAGCTGCTAAAGCAACTTCATGCCATAAACTCTGAATACGCGTCATTTTGAATGGATAGCGACTTACCGAATTAACCTTATTCAAATGCTGTTTCATGGAGTCGACGAATGTATCACAACTATATACGGCACCCCTCTTTTTTGGATTCAGACAAGCATCATTAAGCCCGCACTTCTGCAACAATTGTTCTGTGGTTAGATAAGACGCTACTCCATTTCCACTTCGTTCTTCAATAATAGCTTGAAGCGATGAAGTGAATAAAAGATAAGTGTACTCGCTAAGATGACAACTAATTTGTGCAAGTTCGAAGGAAGATGTTTGCCCTTGAAGTCTCTTTAACTCCCCCACAATGGCCCTCAAATAATAGTGCTGATCTTGATAGCGTAGACCAGTAATCGTTGGCAAATTCGGGTTATCTTTCCAGACGTCTCTGTGAATATCAACTGCACTACTCCAGTCACGCATTATTGGAGCTAACAGTTCCTTATCGATCGGTGCTTGTAAATTCGTATCCTGAGGCGAAACAGGATCGAGGTTTTTCATTGAAACATGAGCTATGTGGCCCAACAATTCAATCAGTGGGTGCAATACGGCAAGTGTGCGTTCAGCTATTCCAACGGCGTGAATAGCGAAAACTTTTGTTTGCTTTACTTGAGTTTGCTTAGCACTTGCGAGTAAAACACCAAAAACTGGAGGCACTTTAGGCTCGCCAAGGGTACTTCCTCGGCACAATTGATGAAAAGTTTGCTGAGGATAGCGCACCCAACTATTAGCATTATTTAGATCATTTATGAGCGTAATCGCATTTAACCCCTGTCGTACGGCTTTGGGATAGAGAGGAAACAGCCCATGCGATGTCAGTGGTTCAAAGTTAAGCAGGCCCATTCGGGCAATACCCATCTGTTCCAAAATGAGATATGAATTTTCGACTAAACTGGAAGCGATACTCAGCTGGGACTCGGGACTATCTGGAGCCCGGCTTTGAAGTGTTTCAATAGAAGCTGCAAGATGCTGGACATAAAGCCACGTGTGGTGCAGAGCAGCATTTACTTCGTTGTAATAAGGAACGGAATTTGAGTTGGCTTGAAGTATTTGAGTAAAGTGTTCAAGCTTGGCCGCCCCATCCGCACATTGTTGCAGTAAGGTTTGGCTTTTTTCCAGATTTATTAACGCTTTAACCTGCTTAGTATTCGAGATAGCCGTCTGACGCTTTGAAAGCGAAGCTGCAGTGGCCATAAGCGTCCAGCCGGGATTCTTTTTTTCCTTTACACTCCACGCTCTAAAAAGCGCTGTCAAATTATCATTCAAAACGCCGTGGTGAGTGGAAATAAGAATATGCATCAGTAGAAACGCATCGGTGAGCACATAAGCATCCTGAGCTTGCTGCAACTCCATTTTGGTCTGCTCTTGAGGACATTTCAAATATCTTGCTTCAAGCTTCGACACGGTGTTTTTATACTCTTCAGGTGCTCCACGATTATAGCGAAAGATATCTGCCACACCACTAAGTTCAATGAACAGGTCTTCGGATAATTTCTGGGCTTTGGTAAAATCAAGTTTTGGATTGGCAAGTTCGTTCTCAAGACAACGAATCAGCGTCCGCGCCTTCCGAAGCAGTTGTATACCCTCTCGGCCGCTTGCAAAGCAAAATGGTGCAAAGCCGTTATCTATTATTCGAATATCCCGCGGTAAGGTGTCGACGAGCCGTGTTATATACGACACTAACCAGTCGAGTGAGGCTCCGGAATGTTTTATAATTGCCTGGCATATCTCGATAAAGTCGTCATACCCTATCTCAAATGTGTCTAGTTTAGAGCATATCTTGCCAGCTTTTGAGCAAGTCCCAAGGGAGCCGTTTATGATTTGAGACACCGAGAGGTCCAGTCTATGTAACTCCGATAAGGCTTGCTCAATAAAGGGACAAACACTTGCAGGAATGTTCAATCCTTTGTCTTCCAGAGCGAGTTTCTCTATTTTTTCATCTATAACTCGTATGAAATTTAAACATATTTTTTTATTATCATCTAATTTTTCCGTCTCAATTGAATAATAAATTTTAGCCAGAGCTACCATATATTTGTCATATAAATCAGAAATGCTACTATCAGTAGAATCTTGTGTGATTTGTAAAATTAATTCTAGACGCTCTTCAATATATAACCTTATATAGTTAATTAAGTATAAAGGGGAGTGGCATGGCTTAGCTGCAAACCGAAATATTTCTCCAAAAGTTCTTGAAAGTTGTTGACCCCACTTAAGAATTGCAGTTATTTGGCAATGAACTTTACTGTCGAGCAATTTTTCCTGTTGCTTACTTAGCGGCACATCTAGAGTTTGACAACCTTTAAGATAAGGCCCTATTGTTTGCTGCAGGCGAAGATTAGAGTATAATATAGCATCATTCATTACTAACCATAATAATAATATTTAAAACCAATATTATTAACTAATAGTTAATATATGTCCACTATTAATGCTGTTTATTAATACATTTAAAACAATTTCAAACCATGCTAATATCATATTTAAAAATAAACAGTAATATTGATGAGGGGGTTCGCAGTTTCTGTAAACAACAACAGTACTGTCGCCTCGCCAAAACGGTATAGGTGACGACTTAGACCCTGATTGCTACCAAAACTTCATCTAGCGCTCATAACGATATATCAGA
>CAYTFC010000092.1:0-10702 GCA_964436955.1 uncultured bacterium
TTGAAACCCCAACAGATCGCTGGGAATACCAATATGACTCCTTTAATCGAAGGCTTAGCAAAATCCATTACAAGCACACCAACGACCAATGGGAAGCTTGTGACGAAGAGAAATATTTCTATCAAGATCAGATGGAAGTCGGCTGCTATTCTGGAGATCATTTAAAACAGTTTCGTATGCTCGGCCAAGGACTCGGAGCTGAAATAGGCTCTGCCGTAGCCTTTGAGCTTGATGACAGCATATATGCCCCTATTCATGATATGAGAGGCAGTGTTGTCGCCCTTGTTGACAGTGATAGCGGAGAAGTCAAGGAAGCCTACCGCTATACCGCATATGGCGAAGATACCACTTATACGCATAGTTGGTTGTGGGGATGGACACCAAGTCAAAGCCAGATAAATCCCTGGAAATTTGCTAGCAAGCGTTACGATTCGGAAAGCCATCTAATTAATTTTGGACGACGCTATTTTGATCCAGATGCCGCGCGATGGCTTACGCCCGATCCTAGAGGCTTTGACGATGGACCTAACCTATATGCCTATGTGCATAACAACCCATTAACACATCTTGATCTCTATGGACTCTGCGCCGCACGATGTTGTAATTGTTCACGACCAGCTAGAGATTATCCTGCGCAAAATCGCTGGAACTATCGCCCTCACTTTCGTAAGCGAGGTGAGGAAAGGCAGTGTCAGCACTGCATCAAACACGCGAACCGGCCCAAGCGTGAGACAGGGTGCAACTATAATGATCGGAAGCACCAAAAGAGCTGTCAATTTTACGTATCTGTATCTGAGTCACCAAATAATGAAAACGTATGTATCATAAACGGAATAAACAACAAATTTGGTGAAGCTCAAGACTCTGCTGCAGGTTTAGCAGAAACCATTAACTGCGATATCGATGGTGTCTACAACAGCACTCGGGGAACATTTTTTGACCTGGTGAAATGTGCGCTCGGATTTGCTAAAGTAGACGCACATGCTGTGGGATTATTGCACGAATCGTGGGATGCAAAATTGCTCAACAATCCCATAGCCCGAATCTTGGTTATTTGCCATAGTGGAGGAGCTATCCATGTGGCAAATGCATTAGAATCATACCCCAAAGAACTTCGAGACCGCATTTGTGTTGTGGCAATAGCACCTGGAAAGTATATTAATCCAAAAACATGTTGTCAGGTGTGGCATTATCGAGCAAAAAATCCTTTGCGCGACCTCGTACCCCGCATTGACATGCTAGGAAGTTTTCTCTACAGAGATACAATTCGTGAACTTGATTCCCGTCCTGGGACCAATTTATCTGATCATAGTTTTAATAATCCTATCTATCACGATCCTATAGCTGAACACTTTTTGCAATTTAGGAATACAAAAGGACAACGAATATGAAAATGTATATATGCTTGTTATTTACGTTGATTGGTTTACTTCCTTACGGCAATTTAATGGCAAAGCTATCTGAAGAGAGGGTACTCCATTCGGTCATAGACAAATCTATTTCTAGGATTGAGAAAAAGTACAAAATGCATTGCTGTGGAACAGGACTTTCTATGCCGGGAGGACCCATAAGAAGCATTGGATTTAGTTTCGACGCTCACGGTCCTGTATCCAGGGAGGAGGTAAGAAAACTTCTTGTTGGTTGCGCTGAACAACTTATTGCTCAAGCACGAAATTCCTGTATTGACCAATTTTTATTTCAGCCTCCATTTGGCATTGAGCAAGTGCAGATAAATTTATTTTTTAAGAATGAAAAACACCAGAAACCTTTTCACCCAGATATTGGTGTAGCTACTTTGTGCATGGGAATACTTCGCTACCAAACCTATGATCCTACACAAAAATATCCGCGCATTGTAGAGAGTATTTCAGAAACCTATGAAGAGGCTCTTACTATATTGACACGGGAGGGTGATACCTTACAGTCAGAAGTTCTAGCTGAGTCTAAAAAGCAAAGCGGGTCCAAAACGTGTAGAAGTGAGGCAAGAAAGGCCCAACGCAAACATCGCCATGCTGAACATACCCTTTAAAAATGATGAATTATGTTCTGATTTTTAAAAAATGTGAGAAACATCAATATCTAGTCATCAAAATGTCTTTTTGTATTGATGTTAGTAATGCCTATTGTGGGCAATGCAAGAACTCCCTATCGCACTGAGAAAGACACTAAAGAGGCGATGGTGGCGAGTATTGACCGACAGACTATCGCTCAGATTGAACGAAAATATGAGATGGTCTGTAGCACCTGGAAAGTATATTAATCCCAAAACATGTTGTCAGGTGTGGCATTATCGAACAAAAAAACCATTACGCGACCTCGTTCCGCGCATCGACATGCTAGGAAGCTTCCTTTACAGAAACTCAATCATTGAGCTTGATTCTGATGCCAATGCAAGCTTTTCTGATCATAGTGTCAATAGTCGGACGTATGAAAATCCTATTCGTCGACATACTAATGCGTTTATTAGTTCAGGGGGGTACAAAATATGAAATCGTCCTTGGTGATACTTGCGGTATTTCTGCTTATGCCACTTCAACTGGTGGCTAGAGCGTCGGCAGATTCCGTACTTAGTAAGGTTATTGACAGGTCCATAAAAAATTGTGAAAGAAAATATAATTTACGTTGCAGTGGAAAGGGGCTGTCCATGCCAGGAGGACCAATAAGGAGTATTGGCTTCAGTTTTGATGCATCAGGCCCTATGCCGAAGAATGAAATACGAAAGATCATTATTGGATGTGTCGATGAGCTGATTGCTCAGGCAAGGAATTCAGACATTGATCAGTTTCTTTACCAGCCCCCCTTTGGATTGGAACAAGTCCAGATTAATGTGTTTCTCAAGGATAAGAAAGATAGGATTTACCATCCTGATATAAGAGTAGCAGGTATACTCGAAGGAATTTTGGACTATAATACTTATGATCCTAACGAAAAATATCCAAGAGAAGTTGAAATTACCAAAGAAACTTATGAGGAGGCCGTTGCGCTACTAGAACAGGAGACTAATATTAAGTGTAGCGAGGTTCTAAGCGAGTCTGAAAAGCACCTTGTTCCCACAACGTGTAAAAGAGAGACAAGAAGGGCTCAACGCAAACATCGCTATGTGGGCCATACCCTTTAAAATGATGTCTTTTTAAGTCAGCTATTTACAAAGCGGAAAAAGCCAACCTGGACTTATGCAATTACCTTCATCAGACAATTGTGCTATGGGTTTAAAATCAATGTCATCAAATTAATGCCGCTTCGGCGAAGCGGCGCTACAACGTATAAGGCGCTACAACGTATAATAGGACATGTAGCGCTACTGATCCCTGTTTCCGCCATTGCAGAGATAATGAAATGTTTCATATAGTGCCCGCATGCTACAAATCGCCTTCGGCCTATTACTTCTATTTTGTGGGTGCTCCCAACCAACAACATCATTACCGCCATGGCAACATATCAACGGGCGTGATGATGGGTCCTCATTAACGCGAGAGCCCCTTTACCACGCGCGCATTCCCGAGACTTGGCATCGCATGGATCCTGATCTCTCCACTTCCATCGCAGACACCACGACATCAATTTGCGAATTCATCATCGAAGATAGTGATGGTCCTCTACGCATTTCAATACACAATTTTCCTGCGGATGATCTTAGCGAACGCATTCCTCCAATCGCGCAGATTTCACGCTGGCAACGTCAGCTTGCTATGACTTGCTCGACAGCTTCTATCGTTGTACCAGTTTCTCATGGGGGATTTACGGGACTCTATATTAGAGGTGGGGGTTCTATGGAAGGCCGCCCCGCAAGCATCTTGGCTTGGGCCATGCAGCTTTCCTCCATTCACTTTCGCAATTTAGCACACCATAATCGTCAGCTGCGCAGCGATTACACGATCAAGGCAACAGGAGCTCCAAATGCCATGGACCGCCACCGCGATGCCATAGAACAGTTTGCAAGAAGCTTCGAGCTGATAGAGGAGCTTCCAGAACCGTCATGAAAATGCTGCGCTCTTTCTATCATTTCATCGGCGGAGTGTGGTGCGCAATTTTGCTTATTGCCACGACAGCACTCTTTGTAATCGCTGGCACATTGCTGGAATCCCTCTCCGATTCCCACCGCTATGCGGCTTCCTGGACTTATAGCAGTCCAGTATTCATCGTGTTGTTGGGGTTGTTCTTTGTGAATATTCTTGTGGCAGCTTTGCGCAGATGGCCGTTTAAAACCCGCCATACCCCTTTTCTCATCACTCATTTGGGTCTTCTCCTACTTTTGGCGGGCGCCATCAGCAAGCAGCTCTGGGGTGTTCAGGGGATTATGAGCCTGATTGAAGGTAGCGGATGCCAGAACATTTTGATTAATGACACGTTAGCTGTAGAGGTAAAAACTCCCTATTCTCGGAACTACTTGTCATTTATTCCCGGAGCTATCATCGACGGTCCCAACGACTTGAAAATAGAATGCTTAGATTGCCGTCCAAATTCCCGCGAGCGCATGGAGTTGTGGGTCAAAGGCTCACAAGCCCATGTTAATGGCATCGCGCCCATGACATTAATCGATTGGACTGAAGAAGACTTAGGTCCATTACCGGTAGCCGCGGCAGCGAGCATCGGAGATCAAGAAATCTGGACGTTTCAGGCGTTCCGCACCAATGCCTTAGAAGAGTTAGCTAAACGCGCTTTTCTGCAAGGCATGGTCCTCAAAGCTATGAGCGCGGACGATCCTGTCGGGGAAGTAGACCTATCGGAAGCACTACAAAATGGATTCCATTTTGAAGGCGGACGCGCCACTGCGGCATTAAATCTCGATTATCATGCTATTTCTGGTTTTGGAAATCCCACGCTCACAATAGCCGTGTACCTTGCCGGTCATCTGCCTGAGACGATTGAAATTTCGCTAAATGGCGCTGACGCTCTGCTCAATCGCAATATTTCAAATCGATTATTGGGCTCGCTGCCAATACAATTTGAGTTGCTCAGACAGCCAACAGTCGTAATCGTCGCTGATACCTTCAACGATACACACTTGTGGAGTCTTGATAGACACGGCGTGGTAAACTCTGAAATATTCCGTCCGCACGCCATGGAACACCTGATTTCATATGCGGATGGTTTTGGGGGCTACTCTGTAGAAAGCCATATCATCCCATCGTTATCAACACGTGCCCGCGCGGATAGAAAGAAAGCTCTGGAAACTTCCCTAATCCAATCGCTTCAGCAGGGATTCACGCATGCCACGCTATTGGTTCCTCCCCTTCAACTTTGGGTTGACGCCGCAAAGCGTGCTAATGTCGATGCCGCCTCGACTTTTGTGGAGCTTTTGTCTGTGTGGGATGCTTCGCATCGTTGGGCATGTCCTAGCAATGCTCCTATTTCGAAACAGACGGCCGCGGTTATCGAAACATTAAATTGGTCCTCAGAAGAGGATTGTACCGGCTGCGCTTGGGCGTTAGATGCGGTTTCTTTAATTGAGGAGCGATTACACGCAGGAGAGCCATTAAGCACCATTGTCAACGACATTCCAGGCTCATCAAAACTATCGCTTGTGAATACGAGTGGCGCAGACACTCTCCATCAATTGCACTCAGAACTGTTTGCAATACGTAGTCAACTCCCCAAAAACGAAATAAAATATGGCGTGGCGCTATTTACCTCATACCTCCGAGCGTATGGACTGCACTACTCAGAACTTGCGAGCTCTCCGCAGGAAATAGATCCACCCTCAATTGCTCTAGAATGTCCTGTTACGCGCTATCACGTGACTGTGCCTACTGAAAATAAGCTGGAAGACAACCTTCCATTAGCCCTCATTGCCATCAGCGATGGAGTCACTCAAGAAACCGTCCCTCTAACGTTCGATCGCTTTGGTTCCGGTATGCGTTGGCCTGCACTGAATGGACGTTATTTGCTGCGTTTTCAGCCAATGACGCAATCAATTCCTTACCGCCTTCGACTGCATGAAGCGCGCCAGGTCAGCTATCCCAATGGCAACCAGCCCTTCAGTTACGAAGGACGGCTAACAGTGACTGATAGACGCGATGGCGACACGCAGGAGGTGTATTTAAGCATGAATAAAGTGCATGAAACGTGGGATGGTTACCGCTTCTATCTTGCTAATATCACACCCAATGATGAATCTTCTGTCAGGCAAGTGCAAATCGTCATCAACCACGATCGCTACAAGTATTGGCTGACTTATCCCGGTGGCATCGCGTTATGCCTTGGCATCCTGCTCCTATTTTGGTTCCGATTACCCCATCGAGAGTCGTCATGAGATTTTTCCTTTTTCTAGCTCTACTTACTACAACGCTTTATGCGGACACTTCCTTGCCTACGGCATATCAAGGACGCATTCGTCCTATCGAAGCGAGTGCACGCCTATGGCTTCACGATCTTTATCATAAGCAGCAGCTGAAAAAGGAAGATTTAAGTCCTTTTCAAACGCATTCCCGCGCCGCGACTGATCTCTTTTGGAATCAAAACATCCCGATCGATGCACCGCTCTTTTGGATTCATCATGCGCAAACCAAAGAACTTCTCCATTTACCCACCAAAGAAGATCGGTTTTCCTATAGTGAATTAAAGGAAGCGTTTCCAAGCGCATATGGCTTGCTCGCTACACATCAGTTTGTGGAAACATATCGTAATCCCACCAATCGCATGGGAACGACGCGCCTAGAGCTTTCCGCGCTTGCCCCAGGTCTATGGATAGCCCTGCAAGGCGATAATCTTGTTGTTTTGGAATCCCCTTGGCAGTCTCTCAAGCCTGGTCAAATCATAGCTACAAAGCTAACCGAACGATTGAGACAGCGCCACCAGCCCGATAAGGCGGCTGTGGATGAACTATTAGCTCTTTGGAACAATCTACAGAACTTTGAAAGGAAACAAGATAGCAACCTAGCAATCGCCGAAGCTGTACAAACTTTGCGCCAGCAAGGAATGAAGCCTTTCGATATTGCCCAAACTCTGGAAAGGCAATGGCCCTTGCGTGTAAGGCTTTCTCAAGCGGCCTTGCAACCTAAAGTATTGCCTGGACGCCTGATTCCTGGCGAGTGGTACACGCTTAAAGCCCTAGCAATAGAAGTTTATGATCCCGTTTCAGACTCCTTAGTTCCCGTAGGCAATTTCACTGTTTATCCAGATGCGGTTTTTAATGAACTGCGTCAATCCAGCGACTCTAGCGAAACACTTGCTACATTGCAGCACGCCTATTCCCAAATTGAGGGAACTTACTTACGTGAAGGAGGAGGCAAAACCCTTTTCTATCCCACACACGCACAACTTGCTGCCGAAATGTGGTACTATCAGCTTCCCTTAACCACCGTTGATCTGACCCTCTATTTTGCCGCTACCCTGCTATTTGGCTTGGCTATTTCGCTGCATAGCAGATCACTGCGCATTTCGGCCTGGGCAACCTTGGCTGTGGCCTGGATCTTACACACCACCATACTCATTCTGCGCTGTTATATTTTGGGCAGACCTCCCGTCACCAATATGTTTGAAACAGTTGTATATGTACCTTGGATCGCTGTGACCCTGTCTGTTCCGCTTTGTGCAAAACTGCGCTCCCTTTTTATCCCGTTTGCGGCATCCTTGCTTGCTGCGGCCCTTTTGGCCCTGCTGGAAGTCACGCAACTACATCATGGTCTCGATACTGTTCAACCCGTCTTAGATTCACAATATTGGCTAATCATCCATGTTCTGCTTGTGGTTGCCAGCTACGGAGTATTTCTTTTATGTGGAGTTCTAGGGCATCTCTATCTTGCTATGAGTGCTTTCTCACCAAAAAGTACCTCCTTGCCTCAACTATCTCGCGGTATCTTGCACGCCATGTATATGGGAACCGCAATGCTCATCGCCGGAACCATCCTTGGCGGGGTGTGGGCCGCAGAAAGTTGGGGACGTTTTTGGGATTGGGATCCCAAAGAATCATGGGCCTTCATCTCCAGCTGCTGCTACCTTATCTGTATTCATGCCTACACATTTCGCTATATCGATAAGATCGGCCTCGCTGTTGGAGCGATCGTAGGTCTATGGGCAATCAGCTTCACGTGGTACGGAGTGAACTATATTTTGGGAACAGGTCTCCATAGCTACGGATTCGGTAGCGGAGGTGAAGGATATTATTACAGCTTTTTATTGGCCGAGATGCTATTCATCATCTTCTGTTTATGGATGATGCGATTTAAACAATCGAAGAGCATCTCTATTGTATTGAAAAAAAAAGAGTGATAAAATATGGAAGGATGTGGATAATTAAAGCCCAGAATTTGCTTTTTTTGGTTTAAACTCGCAAGCACCAGCTTTACAGGATATTTGATGAGACATGTTAAAAGTGAACGTCTTAAGAAACTAGAAGCCGAGCTCAACGATCTTGAGCAATGGCTTAAGCTCGGGCTTGTGCCAAAAAAAGACATTGAAAAGCATCGGGAAGAAATTACAAGCGTCCGCGGCAAGATTGAAGAAGAAAAAGACCGTCTTCAATTCTTAAAGGAAAGTGGAGAAATCGAAGAGTACGTTACTCCTAAACGCGTTCCCACTCGCACTGCCTACACAGACATGCCGACCATCCCTGATGTCGATATGGCTGAAACAGGGGTAGGTCTCAGCGAAACAAACTTTGACCTCGAAAGTGAAAACGTCAGCACAGAAACGTCTATCATCAGTGATCGCGAAGATGATGATGATGAAACGACAACAACCGACGATAGCAGTGATGATGATGATGACACAGAAACTCCATCCCGTGCCTCCGAAGACAGCGAGCTAGAGGACGACGAATCTTATTTCAGCGACCGCAATCGTTGGCGTCGTGGAGGGATAGTAGACCCCGACGCTGATGAATGGTAAGCCGCCAGACTCAGTAAGCCTCTATTGGCACATCCCTTTTTGTACGCAAAAATGTGGCTACTGCCATTTCTATGTGTTACCCAATAAAGAATCTCTCAAAGATGAGCTCCTGCAAGGCTTGCTGCTCGAATTTGAGAGTGTTTTTCCACGAATATCAGAATCTAATATCCCTTCCATCTATTTTGGTGGTGGCACTCCAGCGCTGTTTGGTCCAGAAAGGTTAGAGAAACTACTTCAATGGCAACGACGCTTAAAGCTTACTAGTGATTGCGAAATCACCCTTGAAGCGAATCCAGAAGAACTTACGGTGGAGCTGCTCGAAGCCTATCGGGCTATCGGCATTAATCGCCTAAGTATTGGAGTCCAATCTCTAAACGATAGCCTGTTAACCACGCTCACCAGACGGCATTCCGCTCAAAAAGCCATCGATATGGTTCAAGCAGCTAATCGCATCGGGTTTGATAACATCACCATCGATCTCATGTACGATGTTCCTGGCCAAACACTGGATCAATGGAAAGACACCCTCTACTGCGCGGTAGAACTACCCATCACGCACTTATCGTTGTACAATCTTACCATTGAACCGCACACGCAATTCTTTAAGAACCAAGCTCAACTTAAGCCACTCATTCCAGACGATACCATTTCGCAAGCGATGTACGAAGCCGCAGTCGAGACACTCAACGCCGCAGGACTTCATCAATACGAAGTTTCCGCCTTCGCAAAATCAGGTTTTCCCTCGAGGCACAACAGTGGTTACTGGACAGGACGCGCCTTTCATGGCTTTGGACCTTCAGCGTTTAGTTATTGGAAAGGATGTCGCTTTCAAAACGTATCTAATCAAAAACGCTATGTCGAAGCGCTCAACGCAAATCAATCTTCAGTCGATTTTGAAGAGACCTTGACCCCAGATGCTCAAGAGCGTGAGCTATTCGTCATCCGGCTTAGATTGGTTGAGGGCTTGGATTTGAATCACTTTTCAATCGATTCTAGTACACTTTCCTCTTTGCAAGAGCTAATAAAACATGGCTATTTGTTACGTGAGGGTGATGTTGTGAAGCTTACTCATCGCGGACGCCTATGCTACGATAGCGTTGCCACCGAACTTGTTTGAGTCCTGGGAAATAGCAGTAAGATGGTGTTATGAAAAAGAAGTCGATAGTAGCGTTGATTGCGCGCCAACATGGGCTAAGTGGGCTAAAATCGCTTTTAGCTGAGCCCAACCTTGAAGTAATCGCAATCGTCACACATCGCCGTCTTCCCAAGAGTGAAGATGCGGACCGATCGGAGCGCAGTGATTTTGGCGCCTATCTCGCCGTAGCCAATGAGCACGGCATCCCATTAATCACCGTTGACAGCAAGGAAGACCAGCTACAGCTAGAGAAGAAACTTCTACAGCTTCGATACGACTATTTGATTAGCATTAGCTGGCGACGTCTAATTCCTTTGTCCATGCTGCAACAAGCAACGATTGGTTGTATCAATTTGCATCGGGGACGTCTTCCCGATTATCCCGGAGCAGAACCCATTAAACAGGCTCTTCAAAAAGGCGATAGGACGATCTCCATCACAGCGCATGTGCTTGATGAACAGATCGATCATGGTCCAATTTTATGCACATACGAACATCCGGTTGCCTACCAGATGAATCGGCCATTGGACGACAATATCGAGCGCCTTAAACAGGAACTAACGCCGCATTTCGGACCACTATTACTAAAAGCTATTCAGCAAATGAGTTGAACAAAGAGGAAAGTGGGATTTTAGGATTTTTACCACTATCAGAGCTGCCACTTCGGCGAAGTGGCAGTAGTAATGTAAGCGTCAAATAGACCCATATTTTTTGCAAAGCGCCTGTTGAGCATAGTCC
>CAYTFC010000093.1:0-10466 GCA_964436955.1 uncultured bacterium
ATATATCGCTATGAGCGCTAGATGAAGTTTTGGTAGCAATCAGGGTCTAAGCAGCTCTTTCAATTGGTAGTTTTCAGCCTGAACGTCGGTCTCTTTCATAATTACTGAAGAGACTAAAACATCTAAAAATAAATTGAAATAGTAAACCTTAATTTGGCCCTGGGAGCGTGAACGGCTTCGACGCGCGCATACGAAACTTCAGGGGGATTAGAAAAGTTGTATTGACTTGGATTATTATTTGTTATGTGTGTACTAATCGTTTGTTTTATTTGTTAAATTTAATATAAAAGTTATAACATGTTATTATTATTATTCTTTTAAAAGTATTTATCGATAGATTATATAAACTTTAGAGCAAGGTGTTTAGTTGACAATAGCCAGACGCTCTGGTACAATGTGGTGAGTATCCTTTATCCCCAACATTGTAGCAAAAATACATGCTTCGCAGTATGACGGCCTACGGCCGAGCTTGTCTTGTAACAACATTTGGTCGTTTAGTGGCTGAAATTCAGTCTGTAAATCGACGATTTTTAGAAATATCAGTCTCTCTTCCGAAAGAATTACAGCACCTTGAGATGGATATTCGGCGTTGGATAGGAGAAGCTGTTGGTCGCGGACAAGTTACCGTACGGATAGAAGCCTTTTTTGAAAGCGATGCCCCTTTACAAGCAACAGCTAACTTACCTTTGGCTAAGCAGTTGGGACATGTTTGGAAAGACCTTGGACTTGCCGTTGGTGTTGAAATAGGTGGCAGTGACCTCATTAAACTGCTTGCTCAGAACCAAGACATCATAAAGTATCAGATAGATCTCAGTGATCACGATGTCTATCTTGCCGCTCTGAAGCAGGCAATTGAACAGGCTTTAAGCACTTTTTTAGCAATGCGTGAGCAGGAAGGCGCTACATTACAAGCTGACATTATTGCTAGAGTAGCCTATTTAAAGGAGTCCGTTGATCGCATCAGCGGTCGTATAGGTCAGGCAACGGAAAAATACCGCCAAAAGCTAATTGCACGAATTGAAGAACTTGTTCCACGCAATCCCGAAACGGAAGAACGTATCTTAAGGGAAGTGTGTGTGTATGCCGACCGCGTTGATATAGCGGAAGAGGTAACCCGGCTAAGGTCTCATCTGCAGCAATTTGAAGAAGCTGCATGCTGCGACAAGCCGTGCGTTGGAAAAACTTTAGATTTTATTTTGCAGGAACTGCAGAGAGAGATTAACACTTTGGGTTCAAAAGCAGCGGATCAGGAAATCACCCAGGTGGTGGTGGGATGTAAAGCCGAACTAGAACGCATTCGTGAGCAGCTGCAAAACGTGGAGTAAGATGGGGTCGACAGTACTGACAGCCATGAAGACCGGCATCCCATTCATCTTGAGTGGGCCTACCGGTAGTGGTAAGACAACTCTAGCACAGCGACTCGTGCAGGAGTTTCCCACCGTTGTTGTCAGTGTTTCGTTTACCACGCGTGATCCCAGGCACATGGAAGTTGAGGGACGCGATTATTTTTTTGTATCGGAAAAAGAGTTTAAACAGCGCATTAGCGCTGGCGATTTTCTTGAGCACGTTGAGCTGTATGGCTGTTATTACGGTACCTCACGCGAGTGGGTTCAACAGCAGTGTGTTCAGGGCAAGCATGTGTTCTTGGTGATTGATACGCAAGGCGCACGCATGGTAAAACAATCGCTAAAATGTTGTTCCATTTTCCTTGTTCCACCCTCGCTTGGAGAGTTAGAGCGTCGGCTCGAACTGAGAAGCACTGAATCGAAAGATGTGATACAAAAGAGGCTGGAGTGGGACAAGAAGGAAATAGAAGCAAGTCGGGACTACGACTACCAAGTTGTGAATGATGATCTTGAAACAGCGTATCATGTGCTGCGAAGTATCGTGATCGCGGAGACCCACCGTAACAGTTGGCGTCTTTAAAAGGAGAATGCAAATGGATGTAAAAGACCTTCTTACTAACGAAAAACTGACCAAACGGTTTAAGAGCCTGTTTGAACTGGTAAATTATAGCATTCGCATTGCTGAACAAATGATTAAAAGTGGCAGAGATCCACGCGTGAAAACCGATATTCAAAATCCGATGTATCGCGTTTTGCTGGAAGTATTGAACGATCGCGACCAAGCCGTATCGTTTGAACAAATTCAGTCAGATCGTGAGCAAGCTCGGGCAACACGAACAGAGCATAATCGTGAAAGAGAATCTCGTTTTGGCGGCTAGTAGCTTATAGAATTTGTTTAGGATTTTCCACCACAGAGATCACAGAGTGTTCAGAGACCTGCGGCAATCAATGCGGTTTGAATCCGCAGCCCCTCTGATTCCTCTGTGATCTCTGTGGTAAAAAAAGTCCTTTTTTTGGTATAGTTTAAATTTAAAATTTGTCAATGAATCAGAATAATCTGCCTTTTGATTTTGTGGACTATACCTTCTTCTCCATGGCAATAAGTGTTGTGGCGTTGGTGGTTGGACTGATGATCGCAGCCCTTTGGATTGGCTGGCGTTGGGACAAAAGGCGCCCTCCTACAGGACCCTATGGTCACCTTCCTCTACGAAGTGCCGCAGAACTACCTTATGCTACCATCGGTAAAATCTATCTCTATCTGACCGGCCTTCATCAATATGACAACCGTATGTTTAGCATTCATCGCGCTGCCGTATGCCGTATTACCGGCCGCATCTTCCCAAATGCCATCGATATCTTTGGACGTATCACTTGTGATTGGACTTTTTTACAGAAGAAAGTGCCCGGCAATTACATTTCATGGGGTAGTTTGAATGATACCCAACAAGCGGCTGTTAAGCGTGCACACGCCTCCTTAGAAGGCTTTCAGACCAAAATGTCATCCCCAGAACCCAGCCCCCGGGCGGCGACAGAAGAGTACTTATTAACTATACCAGGACCCCTCTATGTTGACTTAGAGTCTCTAGTCCTGTTAGGTTGGAAGCAAGTTCCCGGAACGGAAGTAGAAGTTCTTATCGTTCAGCATCCAAAAACATACTATTCACCCACAGAAGTTTAAGTTTCATGTCACAGAAAGTACTTATTACCTCAGCACTTCTTTATGCTAATGGCACCATCCACTTTGGACATTTGGCCGGCGCCTATTTACCAGGTGATTGTTATGCGCGCTTTGAAAGGCTGAAAGGAAACGATGTCGCCTTCATTTCTGGATCAGATGAGTATGGAATCGCTATCACAATGAGTGCTGAAATAGCGGGGCGTACCCCACGCGAGCATGTGGACTACTATCACGACCTGAATAAAAAGCTGTTTGAGCGTCTACAGATTTCCTTCGATCACTATTCCCGTACCACCTGGCCAGGACACGTTGAGCCCACGCATCAATTTTTTACGGATCTTTTGAAAAATGGGTATATCGAAGAGCGCGTGACTGATCAGCTTTATTCTGAGGATGACGAGCGATTCTTAGCGGATCGCTATGTCATAGGAACCTGTCCCAAGTGTGGATTTGCAGAAGCACGCGGTGATGAGTGTCCTTCCTGCGGAGCTAGCTATGACGCCACCGACCTCAAAAATCCACGCTGTAAGCTGAGTGGAGGGCCTCTAGTTCTCAAAAAAACCAAGCATTGGTTTTTATTGTTGGAGAAGTTCAAAGAGAGGTTGTCGGAGTGGTTGCTGAAAAAAGATTGGAAGCCCAATGTCGTCAACTTCGTGAAAAGCTATATCGACGAGTTACGTGCCAGACCCATCACACGTGACCTCCAATGGGGTGTCCCCATACCGCTGCCGGACACAGAGGGAAAAGCCCTCTACGTTTGGTTCGATGCCCCCATTGGCTATATTTCTGCCACGAAGGAATGGAGCCTTCAGCAAGGCGATCCAGACCTATGGAAGAAGTACTGGTTGGATCCCGAGACTAAACTCGTTAATTTCATCGGAAAGGACAACCTCACATTCCATGCCGTTATCTTTCCATCCATGTGTTTGGGGCAAAATGAGCCCTATAAGTTGGTTGATGAGCTGCCTGCAAATGAGTTTTTGAAGTTGGAAGGACGTCAATTTAGTAAGAGTGATGGCTGGTTTGTAGACCTTGAAGAATTTCTGAATAGCTATACGGCCGATCAAATTCGCTACATGCTTGCTGCTAATGCGCCAGAAACATCGGATGCCGAGTTTACGTGGAAGGATTTTCAACAGCGCTGCAACATTGACCTAAGCGGCAAATTTGGTAACTTGGTCAATCGCGTGCTGACGTTTTTGCAAGCGCGTTGTGAAGGCATTGTGCCAGCTTTAGGCAGTTTAGAAGAGATTGATACCAAGTTCTTGGAGCAAATCAAGGCGTTAGCTTTTGAAGCCGATCTGTTTTACAGCACATTCCGAGTACGCAGAACTGCAAAGGTCTTAATGGATTTGGCCCAGGCTGGAAACGTCTATTTTGATGCCAAGCGTCCATGGACAGATGTGAAGAGTGAAGAGACCCGTCCGCGTATGGCCACGACGCTTGCCTGTTGTTTAGAGTGTTTGAAAGCTCTGGCATTGATAGCCTCGCCGATTGTTCCGGAAGCTGCCCAAAAAATTTGGGGATTTCTCGGATTTAAGAGTGAGCTAGCGAGGGCTTCATGGCATCAAGTATTGGACACGCCAATGCAAGCTGGACAGCACTTGTCCAAGCCAGAGATCCTGTTTAAAGAAGTCGAAGATGCGCAAATCGAGCAGGAGATTGCCAAGTTGCATTCTCTATCGGCATCTAAGAAGTCGTCTAAGATGTCGTATGAGCCACTCAAAGAGGTGATTGCTTATGATGATTTCGCCAAGATGGATTTGCGTGTTGCAGAGGTTTTGTCGTGTGAACCTGTCTCGGGCAGTAAAAAACTGTTCAAAATTCAGATAGACTTGGGATTTGAGAAGCGCACAATTGTTTCGGGCATTAAGCAGTACTATGGGCCAGAAGAGTTGGTTGGTAAGAAGGTTGTGGTGTTGGCTAATTTGAAGCCCACTAAGATTATGGGCGTCGAAAGCCAAGGTATGTTGCTTGCAGGTCACTCAGATGACGCTCTTGAGGTTCCGTTTATCCAGAACTTGTGTAATGGAAGCGTTGTCAGCTAAGTGTGTGCGGGCTTTTTTAGGATTTTTTAATGCAAAGAGGGAATAAGAAGCGCAAAGGCGCAAAGAAAGACCTGTGGTTAGGAGTACGGTTTTGGGGATTTTTTCTGGTCTTGAGAGACCAGAAAAATCGCCTTAATTTAACAAAAGATAAGGCTATGTATCCAGGCCTCTCAAGGACTGGAGACTCCCTAAAACCGCATTTTTAACCGCAGGTCCTTCTTTGCGCCTTTGTGTTCCTTAATCCCTCTTTGCGTTAAAAGTTCTAAAAAGCCCCACAAAACCTCAAAACTAGCAAACGTGAGCGGTGTCGCTGTCTCCCATAGGCATGCCTTTGGGGAAATACTCGCTCCATCTTCTGGATACTTTCTCTGCAGTCTCGGCATCGCATAGCACTTCTTCAGGATACTGTGGCTTCATCCTCGCGTCGATCAACACCGGTCCATGGTAGCAAAGATGATGTCTAAATACGGTCGGAGCCTGTGCATAGATGTCCCCAGCAGGTTCAAAGCGTGTAAAGACTGTCCATAAAAAAGCCTCTGTTGATTTGGTGGCCTTATCGATGCTGTCCACCATCACTACCATTGGCCATGGCTCAAGAGCCTTCTGCTTGAGTAACGCATCATAATCGCTATACCTGCCATAAGGCGGCACTTCTATGACTAAGCATCCAGGACAAAAAGCCTTCACCTTGCTAAAGGGTCCTTCCAATGGTCCTTCAAAGGCGGTAGGTAGGTCTCTCACCTTCTCCCCAACGCCGACCATCACGCCACGCGATCCTTTATTGAGCGCTGGCCCAGTATAGTCCAGAGTATCTAACGATAAATTCGCAAAAATAAATAAATCTGTTTCGGGTCGAAAACGTTCTAAAACTGTTGTTAGCGTCTTCTTGAAGTCCTGCAAGTCCACGCTCTGGTCCGTAAGTAAAAGGAATTTAGTGAGCGAGAGTTGTCCTTCTCCCAATATACGAAAAGCGGATGCCATGCTTTCGCGGTAGTAACGTTCTTTAACCACGGCTGCGGAAAGGGAATGAAAGCCAGTTTCTCCATAGCTCCAAAGGTCTCGCACTCCAGGCATGACAACCGGAAAAAGGGGAGACAAGAGCTCTTGCAGGTAATTGCCTAAATAGAAATCTTCTTGTCGCGGCTTGCCAACAACTGTTGCGGGATAGATGGCGTCTTTACGATGGTACACGGCTTCGCAATCAAAAACCGGGAAGTCGTGCTCTAAGCTGTAATAGCCGTAATGGTCTCCAAAAGGCCCTTCGAGCTGTCGCTTATTAGGATGCGCTTTGCCGACCAACGCGAACTCACATTCAGAAATGATGGGATAGTTGTTATGTTCGCTATCAGCAATGCGTAGTTTTTCTCCTTGCAGGAGTGAAGCAAGAAGTAATTCAGGAACATTCTCTGGTAGAGGCGTGATGGCACTTAATATCAGGGCTGGAGGGCCTCCAATAAAGATATTTACAGGCAGGGCTTGGCCTATGGATTCAGCGTGATGATGGTGAAAGCCACCGCCTTTGCCGATTTGCCAGTGCAATCCACAAGTACGGTCGTCGTAGCGCTGTATCCGATACATGCCAAGGTTGGCAGGGCCACCGCCTACTGGTTCTGTGTAGACTAAAGGCAAGGTGATGAAATGGCCACCGTCTTTGGGCCAGCATTTAAGCATTGGGAGTTGTGTAAGAGCGGGACCAGATTGCTTGTGCTCTAAGACTGGGGCTTGATTGCGGCGCTTAAAGCCTAATTTCAGCAGCTTCTTTAAATGACTGCGCTGCTTCCATAAAGTGTTCAGGGAAGGAGGAAAATCTCGCGTAGCAAGATGGATCATTTGGGAAATAAATTCTTCAGGTCTGTTGTTAAATGCCAAAGACACGCGTTCAGCCGATCCAAATAGGTTGGTTACGACTGGAAAGGGGCTGCCTTTCACGCGATGGAAAAACAACGCTGGCCCGTCTGCAGCGGCAACGCGTCGATGTATTTCGGCGATTTCAAGATTAGAATCCACTTCAGTATGTATGTCAGCAACAGAGTTGTGCTGCCGGAGCGTATGGATAAAATGACGTAAATCGGTCGCTGGTGCTGTTTTAGACATAATGGCTGGCTCACGGTAATTTTTTCAAATTAGTGTATACCAGCGACAGCGTAAAGGCAAGGACAAGGATGAGGACCAACCATGCAAAGTGCTGTGTTAATTTTTTTGGGATTTTCACCACAGAGGAACAGAGGTCCTTCTCAGCCTCAGTGCCTCTGTGGTGAAAATCCTAAAAAATCAACACGATACTTTTACATAAAAATAGCTCTGCAAATTGGCCCCAACCCAACCTATTAAGGATGGGTCTAAGGCCAATTTGCAGAGCCGCAGAAAGGTGGGAACTTTTAAGCGCGAGCTTGTTTCGCTTTTACTTTGCGCATCACTGCACTAATACCATTCTTATCAATGGTGCGCAGGGCAGCTACTGAAAGGCGCATACGTACGAAACGCTCTTCATCTGGCAACCAAATTCTCTTTTTCACGAGATTTGGCTGGAAACGTCTTTTAGTTTTGCCGGTGATTTTGAGACCGATACCTTTTTTCTTCTTGGCGATACCACGAATTGCGTAGGTATAACCACTGGTCGGTTTCTTGCCTGTAATTTCACACTGTTTTGCCATGATTCGCTCCAATACGGGACACGTCGCTACTTTGATACTACGACGATAGCAGGACAATTCATATTACGCAAGTCTAAATGTCTCTATTTTAGAGGGAGCCACTTGTCCTGCACATTGAAGCGCTTTGTGATGTGCTTTTTGCGCTGCTGTGCGATTAGATCATCATCCCCTGTGGTGCCTTCACGCTTGGTCACCTCTTTTTTCACAGCTTCGACGCGTTCACAAAGCACAGTAAAAATTTGAAGTTCCTTTTCATTATAGGCATCGGTGCGATCCAGGAACTTATTGACCTCGGTTTTATCAACTTTTAGTTTCGTGTAGAGTTTGTCATCTTTAGAGTGCAGCCATTTGAGGGTTATTTTTAAACCCTGAGCTTTACGTTTACGATCTTCCAGTTCTTGAGAGGTAATAGGCTTAGCTGGGGCTTCAGTCCCTGTAACTTTTGCTCGCGCTTGGTCTGCTTCTACGAGGAGTTTATCGAGCTGAATGCGGCGTAGACCTTCGGCTAGAGCTTCTTCTACTTTGGTGAAATTTGTTTTAGTCATAATTATTCTCTTTGTAGCTAGCCTATGTTTCAACTATATTTTATCACAATTACTTTTTATTTGAGTGATTATTTAACTATTGGGTGATTTGCACAGATAGGCGCCATAACATATAGTAATTATTAGAGGGCAAAATCTCTCAGAGAGGGTATAATGGAAGATATTCAATGCGACTTGGCGGTCATTGGGACCGGGCCTGCAGGCCAGAAGGCAGCTATTCAGGGCGCCAAATTGGGTGCTAAGGTCGTGGTCATCGAAAAAGATGCCGCCCCTGGTGGTGCATGTTTGTATTCAGGCACCATTCCCTCGAAGTCTCTACGCGAGGCTATCTTAGATTTAACAGGCTTCTTTGACTACAGCTATTACGGGAAAGAAGCTGATTTTAAGGAAGTGTCGATCAACGACTTGAACTATCGTTTGCACCAGATTATTGCCCAAGAAAAGAGCATGATTACCAGGCAGTTCAAGAAGAACAACATTCGTTTCCTCCAGGGATCTGCTCGGTTTGAGAATCCTCACATGTTGATAGTAGTGGATGACGATTATCGTTTGCGTTACCAAGTCGCCGCTAAAATGGTGGTGATTGCAACGGGATCTAAGCCTCGCAATCCGATTCAGGTGCAGTTTGATGACGAAGTTATCCTTGATTCCACACGCCTATTATCAATCGACAAGCTACCTAAAACGATGTTAGTGCTTGGTGGAGGTATTATTGGTTCGGAGTACGCTAGTTTCTTTGCAGCTCTGGGTATCGAGGTGACGATTGTCGACAAGAGGGACCATATTTTGCCCCTTTTAGACTATGAAATAGGACGTCATCTCCAAACAGCTCTTATGGGCATTGGATTGCGTTTTATTGGTAATAAGGAACCTGAAGCTATTAACCGCGTGGGAGATAAAGCCGTCGTTAAGTTTAAGGATGGTACAACCATGGAGAGCGACGTGCTTTTATATGCTTTGGGACGCGTGGCGAATGTAGACGCTCTGCATATCGAGAATGCTGGATTGGCAGTGAATTCTAAAGGCTTTATCCCTGTTAACGCTCTATTTCAGACCTCGCAGCCGCATATTTATGCTGTGGGAGACGTGATTGGAGGGCCTGCGTTAGCCTCTACAAGTATGGAGCAAGGCCGTTTAGCTGCGCGTCATGCATTTAGTGCGGAAACACATCATTTTCCTTCCATATATCCAATAGGAATCTATACAATCCCTGAGATTTCCAGTTGCGGCTACACAGAAGCGCAATTGCAAGAACTAGGGTTTCATTATGAAATAGGAAGGGCTTTCTACTACGAGATAGCTAGGAGCCACATTTCAGGAAATAATACTGGAATGTTCAAAATCTTGTTCCATGCGGAAACATTGGAAATTTTGGGTGTGCATGTCATTGGTCGTAGTGCGACAGAGGTTATTCACATTGGGCAAGTTGCAATGAGCAATAATGCTCACATAGACTTTTTCATTGAACAGATATTCAATTATCCCACCTACGCTGAAGGCTATCGTGTAGCAGCCCTTAACGGTTTTAATAAGATTAAGCATCGTCGGTAAACTATGAACGAAAATAAAGATCCTAACGGTCATGATCCTGAAAGACCCGAGTATGTCATTCTAGATGGGGACTATAAAGAGGAGCAGAAGTCTCACCAGTCGTGGGACGAGATGTCAAATTTGTCCAAGATGAAAGTCCCGTCTTTGATTAGAGTTATTGCATTTTGTTTAGCTTTTTTATGTGTAATGTGGCTAGGCGGGGGGATCATTGGATGGTCATTGGTCGCTGTAGCTGATTTGGTGACATTTCATAAATTTCCTGTTCTAGGGTTTCTGACAGAGCGTTTTTGGTTAGGGATAAAAAGAGCGATGGCACTCGGATGTGGCTTTTTGGTGTCGACGTTTAGTCCGCCATTAGGTGCTGGCTTCATTATGCTGTATTGTTTGTTGTTAGAAGACAAAAACAATGCCTTTGCAGAGAGCATGAAGTCCAATTTCACTAAATATTCGAGTTAAAACCCGACTTGCCACCTACATCCTAGCTACGACTAGCATATTTCAGTGTGATATTGTGGATGGCAATGCAGCCAAGGGCAGGCCCTTGGCTGCATTACCAGCCATAATATCTCGAATAAATGGGTGAGCCGGAGCTAGGACCCTGATTGCTACCAAAACTTCATCTAGCGCTCGTAACGATATATCAG
>CAYTFC010000094.1:0-10456 GCA_964436955.1 uncultured bacterium
CTGTAAACTATGTAAGTGGTCTAAAGTGTAAACTATGTAAGTGGGTTGGACACGCTTCGCGATTCCAACACAAAGCTGCCTTTTCCTTGTGGGTCTGCCTCGCCGAGGCAGACAACTCTATCCCAACAAAGGACTGCTGCCTCGGCGAGGCAGCACCACACGCTTCGCGATTCCAACACAAAGCTGCCTTTTCCTTGTGGGTCTGCCTAGCCGAGGCAGACAACTCTATCCCAACAAAGGGCTGCTGCCTCGGCGAGGCAGCACCACACGCTTCGCGATTCCAACACAAAGCTGCCTTTTCCTTGTGGGTCTGCCTCGCCGAGGCAGACAACTCTATCCCAACAAAGGACTGCTGCCTCGGCGAGGCAGCACCACACGCTTCGCGATTCCAACACAAAGCTGCCTTTTCCTTGTGGGTCTGCCTAGCCGAGGCAGACAAGTTCACCCAAAACGTGCGAGGCTAAAATGTAGATCTGCTGCGTAAGTGGACTAGCGATTCTTGCATGCGCTGCGCAGCTCTGCGCTGCTCACCTGCTGAAAAGTTAAATCCTTCCGCCAACAACCAACCAACGCTCGTTGCCACACCAATAAAGGTTGCCACACCGATAAACGCCAGTGTTCCCGATGTTGCGTAGCCCATCCCAAATAGCGCCGCTACAAACAACCCAATACGTATCGTCAAGCCATACTCAGCACTGCGCTTAATTTTATTAAAAATATCCTCCTCCAAAGTCAAAATCTTTTTAATCAAACGCACATCCATGTTGGAGGTATGGTACTGTCGAAACTTTGGAAGCACCACTTCGCGCTCATAATGCACGCGCCGCTCATCATCACCAGACTCCGATCGATCCACCCAGTGGCGTCCCACAAAATAGGAAGATGCCAATCCCACAATAAAGGAGATGACACCAGTAATCAGCCTGATCTCATTATGATGTGCCATGCGACCACCCAAGCATATCACCGCAGCCCGCGTAAAATCCCAAAATAGCTCCTCATATCGGTGATAGCTGACCTGGTCTCCACCAAACTTTCCACTAGGCATGCCGTCGGTCGTGTTTCCTAAAATGCGAGTGCTGATAGCATCTGCCGCACGGGCCATTTCCGCCACTTCGCGACTTAGATGCCTACGGCCTGGCCAAAACATTGACCACATCGAATTGTAGATAGAACTGCCTGTAATAGCGATGAGGGACATCAGGCCATCCGTTCATTTTAAAAGAAAAAATAGCCTATAACACCAAGACTTTATCGCCAATGACAAAGGTATTAGTGACGCAAACTATTGAGAGGATAGCTCAAGCGCCAGGTTCCCGTTAGCCAATTGACCCTACGAAGATAGTCAATGTAGCGACGCATTTCATGAGCCTCTCGTCTAACCTGAAATGCGGAAGAGTCAAAACCTGTTTTTAATAGCATCACAGAAGCTGTGAAGAACATACCTGCAGCGCCTATTACAAGAACATTGGGCAACACACCGACTGCACCAACAAATCCCATTAATGCAGTAATCAACAGAATGATACGCATTGTTAGAGCGATCTCTGCATTTCGTTTAAGAATAACAAAAACCTTACGTTCGTGAAACAGCATTTCAGTTAAAGCCTTGGCAACTTTGTCGTGTCTGAGGTATTGGGTAAATTTCCGTAAGGTATTCAGCTCTTCATCAACGCGAGCTAGTTCAGTAGCAGCAAACCGACGCAGCGACAAATCATGGCCCGTGAGTGGTGCAGAGAGACTTCCAAAAAAGAAGGATGCCATGCCCACAATCCATCTGAAACCGAAGCCACCGGTTTCTTCTGCCCCATAAACAAAAAGCATGCGGTGTGCCTTCCATTTCTTTTTTTCGGTACCCGCACCAGTTTTTTGCACATATTTTTTACGCTCCTGTGGATCGTTAGAACCAATGGTGTTGACCGCTACACTTAATGCCCCTGTAATCATATCCTCAACATCTTCACGAAATGGAGTGAGCGATACTAGTGGAGGTAGATGCTGATAAAGTGAAGGGGCGGTTAAAGAAGGTATCATTCACTTGCCCGCCTCTTATAGCCTTGCAACGTTTCACTCAATCCTTTGCTAATACCGCTTCGGCAAAGTGGCGCTACAACGTATAAATGCCACTTTTTATTTTCTAGATGAGGAGCGACGCAGGATTTTCCAGATATTTTTTAAGGGTCTGCAAGAACTGAGCTGCAGCAACGCCATCAATGACGCGGTGATCCGATGATATGACAACGTTCATCGTTTTGCTCGCCACAACCTGAGCATTGCGAATCACTGGTGTGTCCAACACGGCTCCCACAGCCAATATGGCTGCCTGTGGCGGATTGATGATCGCCGAGAATTCGTCGATACCAAACATACCTAAGTTGGAAATAGTGAATGAACCTCCTTTATATTCATGCGCTTCAAGCTTACCGCTTTTGGCCCGCGTTGCAAGCGCTCTGACTTCTAGGGAGAGTTCTCCTAGATTTTTGTAATCTGCATGTCGAATGATGGGAGTGATCAGGCCACCATCAACACTTACTGCCACACAGATGTCAATGGTTTTAAAGCGTATAATGGATCCTATGACGCTATTAAAGCCGCTGTTAATGACGGGATGTTGACGCAAAGCAAGCGCACAAGCGCGTATCACAAAGTCATTGTATGTTAGCTTGACCCCAGAGGCCAATAATTGTTCTCGAATAGCAAGCATGGGTTCAGCATTGATCTGCTGACGGGTATAAAAGTGCGGGATAAAGGTTTTTGCTTCCTGCAAACGCTGCCCAATGATTTTTCGCATGGGAGACAGTTTCTCTTCCTCGAATGTACCAGGAGGAGTATCTGGTCTTTTTCCCGGTCCAAATGCGACATCGGCAGCCGGTTGTGCCATCTTCAAATCACTACTCATGATACGTCCTGAGGGACCACTTCCCTGTACGCTAGAAATATCCAGTCCTTTGTCGCGAGCGAGTTTGCGTGCCAATGGAGAGGCTATCACGCGACCTTCAACCGCTTCGCGTGGAGAATGAAAGCGAAAATCCTGCAACGGAGCTTCTGGTATAAAGATAGGTTGTGCCATGACTCCAGGTGTGCCTTTAGGTGTGTTAGGAGCTACGGATTCAGGGCCCTCTTTGTCCGGAGCTTTTTCACTAGCAACGGGAGAGGCTTTTTTCTTGGCTACTTCGTAACCGTCGATGCTTTCGTCCGCTGTTTCTGTCATTACAGCAATAGGATCATTGACGTTTGCTTCATCACCTTCGTTCACCAGGATTTTGCGTAAAATACCTTCGTCAAGCGCTTCATGCTCTACAGTTGCTTTGTCAGTACTGACTTCAAAAAGAACATCACCAGGCTTAATGGTATCGCCCACTTTTTTGTGCCACTTTGCGATCACTCCGGATTCCATCGTAGGCGAAAGTTTGGGCATAGTAAGCATAGAAGGCATGGTAAGGGACTCCTGAGTCTTTTAGCGATTAAGAGTTTTACGTACGGTAGTAACAATACGGGGAACTGTGGGAATGGTAGCGGCCTCAAGAACCTTGCTATAGGGCATAGGCGTTTCGCGCTGACATACACGTGCTAACGGCGCATCGAGATAATCAAAACAATGCTCCATGATCTCAAAGCCTACTTCAGCACAAACTCCCGCAAAATAGTGCCCTTCTTCGACTAACACAGCATGATTAGTGCGGCGCACCGATTCAGCGATGGTGGCAATATCAAGCGGCTTAATGGTACGTAGGTCTATCACTTCAGCATTGATGCCAAAACCAGCCAGCTCCTTGGCAGCTTCCAAGCACACTTTTACCATACGTGCATGAGTCACAAGCGTGACATGTGTTCCGGGATGTACGACTTTGGCTTTGCCGATGGGTACTAGATATTCTTCAGTGGGAACGTCCATTTTGTCGCCGTAGAGAAGCTCGCATTCCAGGAACAAAACGGGATTGTTATTGCGGATGGCACTTTTTAAGAGTCCTTTAGCGTCATACGCGTTGGATGGTGCCAGGATGATAAAGCCGGGAAGGTTGCCATATAAAGCTTCAACGCAATGCGAATGCTGACTGGATACTTGAGCTGCCGCACCATTGGGTCCACGAAATACGATCGGAACGGAAAAACGACTACCAGACATATAGTACATCTTGGCCGCATTGGAGATGAGCTGGTCAGCAGCCACAAATGAAAAGTTAAAGCTCATGAATTCCACAACCGGTCTTAAACCTGTCATGGCAGCACCAATTCCAAGCCCGGTAAAGCCGTTCTCCGCTATGGGAGTGTCCACAACGCGCTGGGGGCCCCACTTTTCTAGTAGACCTTTGGTAACTTTATAAGCGCCGTTATATTCTGCGACTTCTTCGCCCATAATGAAGACGCGCGAATCTCGCGTCATTTCCTCATCTAGAGCTTGCCGCAACGCTTCTCTTAATTCTATGTTCTGAGAACCCATGCGCGATGACTCCTATGGGGCGTAAACATCTTCTTCGAGGGTCGCTGGACTAGGCCAGGGACTTTCTTCGGCATACTTCATAGCAGCAACAACGACTTCGCGTTTCTGCTTATCAATCTCTTGAATGGTCGCTTCATCGACGATTTTGTTTTCGGTCAGGACCCGACCAAAGCGTTCGATTGGATCGCGCTCCATGGCTGTCTTGAGAGAATCTTTGGTGCGGTAGAGTCCTGGGTCGGAAATGGAGTGCCCTCGGAACCGTTCAGCAACCGCTTCGATGAGTACCGGACGCCCGGTACTACAAACCTCTTCGAAGGCCTGCTTAAAGCCTGCGAAGCAGCTGATAAAATCTGTGCCATCAAAGGTATAATCCTTCATACGGTAGGCAGGCGCAATCTCTTCTGCCAGTTTCTCAGCAGCAATTGCGCGTGAGATCGCCGTGCCCATACCCCAAAAATTATTTTCGATGACAACGATGCAAGGCAAATCCCATAGCGAGGCCAGATTAAGCGACTCATGAACAGCTCCTTGAGCCACCGCACCATCGCCCAAAAAGCAAAGGGCTACAGAATCCTTTCTGCCTTGATATTTAAGGCTGAAAGCCGCGCCAACTGCAATGGGAACCTGACCTCCTACAATACCAAATCCACCCAAAAGGCGATCGGTATAGAGGTGCATCGATCCACCGCGACCTTTGGCGTTGCCAGCCTCGCGTCCATACAACTCAGCCATGATCTCATTTGGCGTCGCTCCGAGTAATAAGGCTAACGCGTGGCAACGATAGGATGTGATGAACCAGTTATCTAATCCAAGAGCCATCACCGCTGCGGTTTGAATGGCCTCTTGTCCCATGTAGGAATGAAAAAAGCCACCAATTTGACCTTGCTGATAAGCTGCTTCGGCGCGCTTTTCAAAATTTCGAATTAACAACATCTCGCTTAAGGCTTGGCGCAATTTTTCAGGCCCCAAGTCTTTGATTACCTGGTCTGAGTTGCACTCAAAAAATTTGCGAGGCGTGCAAGATTTTTGGGTCATGTGCGAGTCCTGTCGTCAATAATTCTAGTCGAAGTGTATCACGCAAATAGGTTCTTTGGCTAGTGATTGACGAGGACCTGTAATAAGTCAGTCGCACGTTGTTTTAAAGCATTGGCGTCCTGCGATCTTCCAAGCTGACCAACAAAATGACGCGCTACAGCTGCATCAACATCGCCAAATAGACTATTCAACACTTCAAATTCGTGAGTGGATCGTGGCGTAGCATCCATTTGAAAAGTCGAAAGCCAACGTTGCTCAAAGTCTTGAGGTGGAATTTTATCTTGAACAAACTCCTGCAAAAGTGCGACATATGCACTAACATCGGACGTTCTAGCAGCTGTGCTAACTGATTTAGTTTGTTTGGCAGTACCAAGATGCTGTTTAAGAGCTGCCTCTAATGTATCCAAAGTGATATCCCAGTTATCTACATCATAGACAGGCTTTCCATCCACAAAGAGAATAAATTGAGGTGATTGATGTGTAATGCCTGTGCGTTCTGCAACCGCATTTGACACGGGACGGCTTGGAATAACACGTATGAATGCCATGTGAATATCTGAGCGGGGATCGAGAGCTGCTTCGACATACCCAAAAGTTTGGGTTGTCTTATGACAAGAGCCCGCCTTGAAAATAACACCGGTAGGAAAGCGCTCCAAAAATTCATCCAGCTCTTCCACTTGCGTGAGTTCGTACATACGATCGCGTATTCCCATTCTAGCCTCCAGCCTTATACAAAATAAATAATAGACTAGCTCAACAGAAAATAAGTTTCAAGATTAATGAATTCGATCTGAAGAAAATTATCCCTAAGAGCTTGCTGAGCGAACTTGATTATAACATATTTTTAATGCGTTTAATATCAATTTCATTTAAAATTGACGTTAAAAATATAAAAAGGAATATAACATGTTTTTAAATAAATTAGATTCAAGCAATTTGCAAAACTCCGTAGTTATTAAAAATGAGACGTCTATACAGGATCTTCCTACTGAAGTTCTATCGCTCATCTTTCAACTATCATTGGAAGATTCAAATATAACACGATATCTACATGGCGCTGCTCAAATTAAGTGCGTTTGTAAGCTTTGGTTTAACCTAGTGACGACTGACAATCATTGGTGGTATAGAATTTTTTCAGATATCGGTTGTGGAATTATTTCGCCTTCACAAGTAATTATTGACCCTCCTACTTGGTTTGAAAGAGGGCAAGAAGCGTTTTACAGAGATGGTATAGAGAACGGAAAATGGTACGAGCGGTTAAATATAGCTATGACAGTCGCAAATAGCATGAACTTCGACCCCATCGATGATAGCGTTTGTGGTGTAAAGATGATGCAGCAATTGAAACAGGAAAGCTGTCACCTCATATTTCGAGATGATGGAATCAATCGTTTGGCTAAGCACATTGTTAGGTATTACAATAATTTTTCTGAACTAAGCAAATTTGAGCATTTAATAGAATGGGAGGATCTAATTGAAAATTTCGATAAATTGATAAGTACTATAAATTTTCTAAGTTTAGATGAAAATAGTCTTACCAACATATTCATGAGCATTGTTGACGTATTTATCCTGGTTATAGACAAGTCGGATGACGAAAAAAATTTTGAAAATTTTGACTTGCCTTGTCTATTTACTAAAAACCAATTAGAATTAATAAAAAGTTCTCCAGAAGTTAATGGTAGTGTCAACAGCTATAGCTATAAACAAGTTATATGTTACTGGGAAAACCCATCCAAGAACACAATGCCTCAACCTTAAGAAAATAATTTTTCTAGTGAGTTAACGCTGCCACTTCGGCGAAGTGGCGCTACATGTTTTCTATTACACGCTGTAGCGCCGCTTTGCCGAAGCGACATTAAAAAAGGGTTTATTTTATACCACGCGCGGCTTGAAATGGTGATTTGGTCCCATGCATGGGAAAGTTTCCGCGATTTGGGCATCGTAAGCAATTTAATATAAGAAATATGAACCGACTTACGATGACCCGAACCCGGGCTTTCGCACGGTCTAAATTCACAATTTCAAGCCGCGCGTGCTATATTTTGATGACATTGGGTTTTCCTGAACGGTCTACCCTATAAGGTATCTATAAATTGTTTCGCCATTTGTGGCAGTCTCGTCATTGATTCCAAAATCTCTTTAGGAATATCTTTACTATTTTTATTGTACCATTTCAAAACTACCGATTGATAAGAGGGAATGGAAAAAATAGCCGCCAAGCCAATGCGCAATTTAGACTTTGCTACAACTTCGCTAGATTGAAAACTTTTGTTCTTGTCAAGTTCCAGTAATTCATTTAATCTAAAAATAATAAATTCGTGTATTTTTTGTTGATCCTCACGACGAGATTCAATAATTGTAGCCAAAGCTTGCAAATCCTCAGGAATGGTTAACATAGGATTTAAGCGGAAGTCTTTGACTAACTGACGTGCAGCGGCGAAGTAGCCATAACGTGATTGTGGTTCTGTGAGATTAGCATAATTTGCGATGCCGGCTTGAATCGCTTGATCGGCAACAATATCAAATAGATTTAATTCCTGCTCGACATGCTTCAATTTTCTATCGACGTGCTTTGTCAGATCAAAGCTAAATGGCGCTACCGCCATACTTTTCAATAGATGCAGTTTTAGGTATTTGTAGAGACCTACTCGCTCTAATGGAGAGCCAATGCTGTTTTTGATAATATAGTATCGAATGAAAGCCATAATGCATTGCGCGCTACAACTCCCCTTTAATTGGACTTGCTCATAGTATTCATCGCCTATTTGAACCCGCTCGCAATTCCGACACCAAAAATTAAACAACTTGTATAGCTCAGCTATGTCGCAGTCTGTGTTTACCTCTTTGATCCTCACAAAATTTGCAAAATTTAGTGCCTGATTTCTTGGAACTTCGTACGAGATGACCGTTTGATATTTATTACTATTTGATATTCCTGGGTGGTGATCGTTCACTCCACGCCCTGTGTTAAAAAGGCTAAGCCGCAGGCTTTCGTCATTAGCCCCCTTTTCCATACAAAATAATACGGCATGCGTCAAGCTACCCGTAGCAACGAGATAGGGATAGTCGAAAGAAAATGTAGATGGATCGGAGTAGCCTGATATGCCATGCAGAGTACAAAGCATTAAAGCTTTTTCCATTCGTGCGAGAATATTTGAGGAATGCGAATCCAGTGTTAGTTTTTCCTCGGTAAACGCATTACGCAGAGCAAAAATAACAAATCGAAGCTGTAAGTTTGGACTAAACCCATCTAAGTGTCTGCCGAAATATCCAAGTTTCGATAACAATTCAATATTTTTATCTAGCATAAATTGTGCTAGTTGCTTATCGTTAGGCTCTGCGGTTAAATCATTAAATAAAAACTTAATATTTTCTTCGTTAAAACATCTGATTAAATCTTGCATAATATCACTGCATAAATCTATATCGGTTGAATTTTGCGAGCGTTTTGAATACTCTGTTAATAGATGTTTTTCACTTTTTGCAATATTTTGTAATGCAATTTTTCTTATTGTAAATTCTTCTTTTAACTTTTCATTATATTCAGCGTAAAGATCCAAAATAGCACAATTTGGCAACGTTGATTTAATTGTATTAATTAAGGATGTTATACATTCGCTAGCTTTTTCCAAAAAAAAGCAATTCTTGTCTACCAGTGAGTTCATTATCTGGTGAATCTGTATCAAGCGCTCTACATCATCACTATCCATGTTCCAAATTTGTTTTAAAACAGAACATTTTTCCTCATGTTTCAGAAGCCCTTCAAGACTATTCAGGGAAATCAAGTTACGGTTTGCTAAAACTGACAATGTCTTGGCGGGTATATCTTCAATTTTTTTAATATAGGATAACAAGTCTTCGCGGTCAAAAGGTTCCACACCTCTTTCGATGAGATAAAAAAGTGTGTCATTATCCCCTTGACTACATGCTATTTCCATCGCCCACTTTCCTTCATCACCGGAATTTAATTGAGCATCAGTTAATTTATCTAAAATAAGTCTTCTGATACTACTTACATCTTCAGGTGCTTCTGATGCTTTACATGATCGTAGAAGGGAATACCAAATAGTAAACCCTCCTAATTTTGTGCACCAATCATCAATATAAGGGATAATTTTTTTTAAAGTAGTGACTTCTAGCTGTGGAGACTGCTGAAATAGCTCTTCCATTACATCATTTGGTGATGCGCCCTCGTTCAATAAAGCCGTTATTAACTCATCATCATTGTTTGAAATGGCTCCCATTAGAGCCTGGTTTTTAGCTTCTATAGGAGAATTGTCAAGGCATTTGTAAAATAGTTTTCTGATTTTCTCGCATCTAGATTGTGCTAAAAGACCGATAAGATAACTCTTTTGTCCTATCGGCTTTGTCAGGTCAAAATCACTTATTAATTTTTCGAAATCGTTAAGTTGCTCATCGCTACATTCTTCGTGTTTTCCCCTTAAAAAGTTTATAAAAATATTTTGCCGTAATTGGATAAAAACTGACTGAAATCGATTCTTTTGTTCTAAAGAACAGAGCGGTATAATTTTATCTATTAGTTTTTTTGACGCCGTATTCACTTTTTGGAGAGCATTGACTAGGAACGCGGCACGTGATTTTCCCAATTCTATCATGGCATTCGATACTTTTTCACATGCCTCTTTAACGGCTTCCTCTTCGGGAAATGCATTCACAAGATCTGTAAGATAATCACACTGATTATAATTAAATTTACATGTTGGGCCAACTTGCATAAAATCACCTTTTTTTTAGAAATGCCAATTATATAAAATTGAGAGTTTTAAATACATCGCAATCTAACTTAGATTCATCTAGTTTATACTAGACTTATATCCATACCAAAACAAGATGGATTTTGACGCCGTGATATAACAAGTCGGGTTGAGCTTGTTTTTGACAGCATTGGGCAGCAATCAGGGTCTTAGACCCTGATTGCTACCAAAACTTGCCGCACAAGTCATTGAATTTGAATTC
>CAYTFC010000095.1:0-10183 GCA_964436955.1 uncultured bacterium
CAACGCGAACGCACACCTTAAACTTCAATTCAACCTGTCCTTATTTGCCGCTTACCTGGCTGGTGGCGATATTCCAAGTAGGATGTCTGTATTAAATTTTTCTATGATGCAGCTTTGATGGGGAGTGTTTCTGAATCGAGGTCGAAATTTTATTTCTCAATCCATCTTAGGCCGAGGGCTATCTTGCCTATCTTGTTAAAAAATGATCAAATTTGACGCTGTGGCATGCACACCTGTGTTACATATTTTTTTAACAAGATAAGTAGGATCGCCTTTGGCGGCAGGATGGCCTTCGGCCTAAGGAGGATTCAGTCCTTTCAAGTTTGTGAGCAAGACCGTTTCCATCTCATTCCTTAAACAGGTTTTCGTATCTTATATCTCACTCGCTGAATTACTGGTAATGGGATATAGTTTTGGAATTTCAAGGAGTAACTGGAACAGATCAATATGAATATCTTTCGGATCGTGGTTAGCCTTCTTTTTCTGATGTGCACTTATCATGTGTTTGGTGGCGAGGTGTATGTTGCCAATAGCGGTGACAACACAATTTCTGTGATTGATACGAGTGTGAATAGCGTTATCGCAACTATTGCTGTTGGAAATAACCCTCAGGGCGTGGCTATTGCACCTAATGGTAGTCGAGCCTATGTCACGAATGCCAGTGACAATACAGTGTCTGTAATCGATACAAGCACTAAGACGGTCATTACCACAATTTCGGTAGGTCTGAATGGGCCCGTTGGAATTGCGGTCACTCCAGACGGTCGTTATGTATATGTGTCCAATAACGGAATAGATACGGTTTCTGTGTTTACCACGGCCGACAATACGTTAGTAAACACCATTACTGTGGGTACTTGGCCTGTTGGAATTGCTTTTACGCCAGATGGAGCATTTGCCTATGTGGCCAACAATTTTGATAGCAATGTTTCAGTCATCGACACCTCCAATTTTAGTGTAGTTGCAGCTATTGGCGTTGGTACTGATCCTTTTGGTGTTGCAGTAGGCTCCTCCGCATATGTCACTATTTATTCGGACTTTGATGTTTCTGTGATAGATACCGTCAATAATACCGTTTCTGCAACGGTTCCCGTGGAAGCGAATCCTCGCTATTTGGCGGTAACACCTGACGGGGCCAATGTCTATGTGGCGAATAGCGGCACTAATACTGTTTCAGTTATAGATGCGGCGCTTAACCAAGTGACGGCAGTTATTCCCGTTGGTAGTAGTCCATTTGGAGTAGCCATCACAAGTGATGGACGTTACGCCTATATAACCAATAATGGAGACAATACGGTTACAGTTATCGAAACTGTGAGCAACACCATTGTCAGTACCGTGTTGATTGGTGGAGCACCACAAGGAATTGCGATAGGACCGAGTGCATTTCCTCCTGGTAGCGCATTTGGTGAGCAACGAACAAATATTTTTCCCTTTCAAAAGCAGTTTTTCAACGTTCTTTTTTGGACTCCTGGTTCTAGCATTGATGTTACAGGCTACAGAGTCTATAGAAATGGAACACTTCTGGCAGAGATTCCTTCAAATGGACCATTTCAATACGCCGATTATTCAATCAATCGTCATCAAGGATACCTCTATGGGATCACCACAGTGGTGCTAGACGGAACTGAAAGCAGCCCTTTAAATGTGTTTATCGAATGACATCATCCTGGATAGGTCGTATGACAAAGAACCTGTTTTTGATCCTATTACTTAGTTGTGTTGTGCATGCTCGTGCAGATGATACTCTTTTGGAGTTTCGCATAAGCCAGTTTTATCCGAATTCCTCTGATATGCGTGAGTTATTTGGAGACGGCGTAAATTTTCAACTTACGGGTTCTTGTCCGCTCTGCGATGGACCAGATAGATGGTTGGATGGGGTGAATCTTTGGGCCGCAGTGGATTATTTTTCCAAAAGCGGACGTTCAATAGGTTTGGATGAGAAAACAACTTTGCGAATGGTACCTTTGACGTTGGGTCTAAAGTGCTTTTTTCCCTTGAATTTCTATGCAGCCGGTGGGTTAAAGTACTACTTTGTGCGTACCCATAATGATTCCGACTTTGTTAAAAAAACGGTCAAGATAAAGGGCTTGGGCGCAGTTGTAGAGACTGGCTTTATTACGCCCCTTTGTAATGGATTTTTGTTAGACGTGTTCATGTCTTATTCCTTTAAGTCGTTTGGCGCTCCATTTATTTCCAATCCGGCTGTGGAGTCTCTTGGACTAAATGTCGGTGGCATAAATGTGGGAGCTGGAATCGGATACAGGTTTTAACAATTGGAGAAATATATGTGGAAATGGCTAATTGTTTTATGTGTGGCAGCAGCGGCCAACATTAACGCTGAGATAAGGGTGCTAGCCTTTGCAGGTAGTACCCGAGAGGGGTCGTTCAATAAAAAACTAGTGGCGGAAGCGGCTGATTTTGCGCGACAGGTAGGAGCTAAGGTCACTTTCATTGATCTCAGGGACTATTCGATGCCGTTTTACGACGGTGACCTTGAATCTGGCCAAGGCATGCCAGAAAAAGCCAAACAATTGCGCAAGTTGATTCAGCAGAATCAAGTTATTCTGGTTGCTTCTCCAGAATATAACAGCTCTTTGTCGGCGGTCCTGAAAAATACGATCGATTGGATCTCACGAGATGAAAAAGGCGGTCCCTCGCGCGACGTGTTGAAAGGAAAGAAGGTGGTTATTATGAGTGCATCTCCGGGATCAAATGGAGGCAATAGGGGTCTGGTCCATCTACGTGCAATTTTAGAGGATGTTGGCGCCGCTGTCGTTTCACAGCAATTTGTTTTGCCCAATGCCTTTAATGCCTTTAGTGTTCAAGGACACCTGATGAATCTAAAATTGAAACAAGAATTGCAACAACTCATTCAAAGCACAGTCAGATAGGTTGATATGGAGTAGCCAATTAGCTCTTTTCGTCTTTATTTGGCTAAGCTTGCGATTAATTGAAGAGATGCCTAAAATAGGCGTTTATCTTCCTGGGGCGTTAGCTCAGTTGGTAGAGCGCAACAATGGCATTGTTGAGGTCAACGGTTCGATCCCGTTACGCTCCAATCCCCGAGATTAGTAAGAACTTCCATATAGGGCCACAAAGCGCTGTCCTAGCTCATCCAAAAGCTTGGAATAGGTCGGTCCCCCAAATCGATGGTCCACTACAAAATATCCCAGAGCTGTTAGAAAAGTGACATTCGATGTGCTTGATGTTGCTGCATTGAAATAAGCTACGGCATCAAATCCCATCACCACATCATACCAACTAATATAGTTATGAACTTTTGCGAATCCTTCATCAGATAGGACTTTTGCAGAGCCAAAGGTGGTCACACGAATCATTTTCTGCTCTTCAGGAGTCATTAAACCTCGCGCGCAAGCAGTTTCGGCTCCACCCAAGCTGTGAGCGTAGTGAATGATCACGCCGCCATTACCTACGCCTCCTACTGCTTCAATAAGCTCGTGCCAACCTTCTGCCAAACGCTTGGCTGTGGGTGATGCGTAGCCTACTAGAGCCATAAGACCATTTAAGATGTCTCCAGTCCAGCCTGCTGTAGGACGATAGAGATAATGCACATTCACGCCACCGTGAGTTTTAGAGATACGCTTAGCGGATGCTAATGCTCCTTCACGCATGTTAAGAACGCCATTGACATGCGAGAGTCTTACTCTATCATTGATTTCCCCTTCGCCATAAACGCCAAACTCTATGGGCTCACCATGTAGTCCTGCTAACAGGAATAGCCCAGGACCAATAAGTTCTTGCGCGACGATCCGAAAGTTAATCAAGATATCTGTGACGATGTTACCGTAAAAGAACTTGGTCATGGAGAAGGAAGAGACTTCTTGCCAATAGTTTTTGGCCCAGGAATCTAGCCATTGCCAGGCGGTATCTAGAGAGAATAGTCCTTCGGCATCTATTTGATTCAATGGATTATTATGCACAAAGGCGTAGCGATTGGGTCCATCAGTCGTTCCTAATGGATCAGGAGTTATCCACTGGCCGATGGCGGGGTCATAATATCGTTTACCGAAGTATACAAGGTCTGTCTCATCATCAACGCGCTTGCTGCTAAAACGCCATGGGCTGATTGGGCGTATGGGAGGGTCGATTTCTTCTCCAAAAGCGGTATATTCATAAGCTTCAACGAGACTGCCATTTTCAGCATCGGTTAGACTGACGACGGACCCTCGAGAATCATGGATTGCAGCAAAAGCGCGGCCATTGATCTCGATAGCTACTGCAGCGCCAATATCAGCGGCTATGCCTTGGCCTAGTATGCGTAGTTCAACGATTTTGTCATTCTCGTCGACAGCACCGATTTCGCGGTTACCATCGTAGATGTATCGACGCTTGGATAGAAGTTTCCAACAGCCTTCCTTCCAGGAGTATACAGTCATTGATAGACGTCGATCGAACGCGTCGTAGTGGTAACAAACGCGTGAAGAAGATGGAGTTACAACCTCAATTAATCGATTCAACGCGTCGTAGTGAAGGTTTTGGGTACCGTTGCTAGTCAGCCGCTTGCTGATATTTCCATTGGCATCATAATGTTGGGCTTCGGCTTTCAGGCGATTGCCAATACTATTGTATTCATATCGGGTGGACGCATCATTCACAAGGCGTCCCAATGCATCATAAGCATAAGCTTTGGTTGATCTGTCGCTTGAGTTCCAGATGTGCGACTTTTTGACGTTACCTCTAAAATCTCGTTCTAGCACTCGCTGGCTCCAGTGAGCCGTCTCAATAGACTCACAACGCCCTTTCACATCATAGGTCCAGTGAGCCGCGCCTGCGTTACCGATTAGCTTGGCTTCAGTAGGTTGTCCTTCAGCAGTAAATTCTGTATAGCGATGTGTGTAGTTAGATTCACCTATTGACCGATGACGATGCAGGGCAATCAGTCGTGCGGCATCATATTCATAGATGACGTGTGTGTTGTCTGGGAGTGTAAGGCTTAATGGACGCCCTTGCTCATCGAATGAATGACTGATGGCCAGATTACGATCTAAAACCTCGTGCTCGATTCCACCTAGAGCATGGTAGATGCGTAATTGTGTGCTTCCGGTTACATGATCAGTGACCTGAGTGGGCCTGCCAACATCATCGTAGAGATAGGTGTAGTGAACGGTGTTGTCTGAGGATAAAAATTCTTGTACACGCCCCATCCCATCATAATCGAGGATTAGTTCCACGCCGTCAGGTTTCAAGACGCGCTTAAGCAGCCCCTTATCGTTGTAGAGGTAGTGCGTGGTACGTGACGCTTCTGTAGTGCTTTCCAAGCGACTATTTGACCCGTAACGGTTCTCTATAATTATGTCACTATTGATACCATGCGCTTCTTTGATTCGGTTGCCCGCGGCATCATAAAGATAGCGAGAGAGGGTTAGTGTGGCGCCGAAGCTATCGCGTTGTTCGATCTCTGCAATATGGCCCAAGGCGTCGTATGTAGTGACAGTCATTACACCAGCTTCGTCAGTGGCCTTGGTTTGTAAGACGCGTTGACCAAGAGAATTCGCGTGTTGATAGTCCTCATCGAGCTGCGCTTTGTCTTGACGCTCTTTCAAGGGATCATGGTAGTTACTAGAGATCAGCGTTTGCTCATACTGATCTAAGACTGCACATGAAAGAGGCTGGTCCTTATCATCGCGTTGAAAACGCATTTCACGGTAGTTTGAAGTATCAAAAGGTTGTTTGATGGACGTGATGTTATTATGTGTATCGTAGGCATATTCTTTGGTAGCGCTTCCACTAGCCCACTCAAAAATGGTAGAGGTAATACGTCCTGCAGCATCATGCGTGAGACTCGTTTGATTGCCCATCGGATCAATCATATGCTTGAGATAGAACGGTGTGTAAGTCGCTTGGGCGGTAATTTGATGGCCTTCTTCACTCACAAATGTCTTTTGAACCACTCGATCTAAAAAGTCCCGTTCGAATTTAGTTTCAATACCGTTTCGACTTCTCACCTTGAGAAGAGAGCCATCCAAAGCATATTGAAAGCTTTCATAGGTTCCATCGGGATAAACAATACGATACGGATTGCCACGCGCTGTGTAATTGATTTGTGTGATAAAGCCGAGGGGGTCTGTGATGGTAGCGACGCGGTTTTGAGCATTGTATGTGCGTTTAATCGTAGGTTTTACAGCTCCTGCAGGGCTTAAAATTGATGGATAGCATGTCTCGATCAATCTTCCTAGCGCATCATAAACGTAGCTTGTCTCATTGCCAAAAATATCGATACTAGAAGCGACGTTCCCGTTGGCATCATATTTTTTGCTCTGATGGAACTTACGGCTTTTAGAGTCTGTAATGTCATTCACTATCGGTCTTCCGGCAAGATCGTACTCTGTGGCAAGCAACACTCCATTGCTATCACGAGCTTGTGTGACGTGGCCGATTGTATCATAGCGATATTGTTTGATGGTTTCAGCCTGGCCAGACAGACTTGACACACGTCCCATTACATCGTAGCCGAAATGACTGCTTTGCTGACACACACCTTCGGCGTCGAGGTTGTGTCGTTCAGCTAAACGTCCATCCAAGTGGTAAATATGCATGTAGGTTTGCTGAATGACCTCTTCACCTTTCTCTAAATCATAGTACTTTTGATCGATGAGAAGTGGCTTTCCATCTGCGTATAGCGTGCTTTTGGAGGTGCGATGCGTAACGCCTGAGAGATCCTTCAAATCCGTGCCTTGGCCATCATCGTGGGTTGTATCTTCACAACGTCCAGCGCTATCATACGTATAGATGGTGCGTAATTTGATTCCAGTTGGATCACCTATTTGATGCACGGAAATCAAATTGGTTTTAGCGAAGTAAGAGTAAAGCGAAAAGGTGCCGTTATCTTGAACCTTTCTTATGATGCGCTGAAGCTCATCATATGCATACCAAGTTTTGTATTCTTCAAAACCATTCGCATCAGTACCTGATAAGTTACCTTGAAGTGTTTCGGACTCTAAATTGCCAAGTCCATCATACCCAAAAGTGCGCACAGAAACAGTGTTTCCAGCATCATCCAAAAGCGTTACAGACGTGAGTTGATCGTCGGCATTCCACGTGAAGCGTTCGCTCCGCAGACCATCATCTCGGAAAGTTACGTGTTGACCATCATGATAGTACTTAACAGTTTTTCCGAGGGCATCTATAACTTCTGTACAGCCCTCATCATATCTGAACGTAGCGAGAGTTTTTGCCTGTCCATTTTCACTTGTGGGAGCTTCAAGCTCAGTCACGCGGCCATGAAGATCGTAAGTAAATCTGTAAAAATAGCCGTTGGGTAAGTCATACTGAGTTAGTTTATTCTCGAGTCCGTAACTGTAGCGATAGAGTCCTTTATCAGGAGCCTCCACGCGCACGATGTGACCCTCTAAGGTGTCGAATGCAAAGCGTAGTCCGTCCGCGGTAGTGTGATTAAATCTGCTATCGGAATGTTCCCACGTTACAGAAGACAATATTTCATCCGATATGGACCTATCGCACATTTCTGAAAGACGACCTTTATCATCATAACCATAGCAGCGGTGGGTGCCATTGGGTAAATTTTCCCATGTCAAGTAGTAGGTTGCTCCATCCGTGATGACTCGTTGATACTTCTTTGTCAGGCCATCTACTCCAATTTGTAGATAGGTGTCGCTGCCGGAATCGTATTCAAAGTAGTGGCGTTTGGCTGCGAGTCCCGATTCAGCTCTCCACTTACCAGTGATATCACACGTGTAGCCAACTCGATTTCCATTTCCAATATGGAACCAGAGGGTTTTCTCTTCGGTGTCTACGTTTATGAAATAGGTATTAGATTCACAATCGATTGTTCTTTCGGGTAGCGGGAATTCGACCTGCCCATCAACCACTTGAACTAAGCCGTGGATCAGAGGATTGCTAGGGCTTCCATGGATGGAGGATAAACCAAGTAATGTTATTATAGAGAATGTCAAAATTCTTGAAAAACGCATGTTCTCACCTTATTATTTTTAAAGGCAACAAATGGAACATCTTACATACATTTAGCTTTTTTTTGCAACATTATAATAAAAATATAAAATTGATAATTTTAAATAGGACTAGTGAATTATGGTATGATGAAATGACTAGATTTTTTGTTAGTCTCCGGGTAAGATCCTTCGCCTAACGGGGACTTGAAAGTAGCTTTGGACGAAATCCGAAAATAAGGAAAGATAACTCATGGCATCACAATTTGATTCAAGCATTCCTTACGCTAATAGCCTCATCACAGGACAGGCAACTTGGATCTTGGATTATCTCGCCCCAACCCCGGACTTTCCCGCCCCTGGCGTACTTTTTCAATGGTACGGCCCACTCATGCGTCACCCTAAAGCCTTTGGAAGAGTGATTAATGAATTGATCCAGCGCTATCGTTTTGAGGCCGTCGATGCCATTGTTGGGATTGAATCGCGTGGCTTTATCTTTGCATCCGCTCTAGCCTTGGCTCTCCAAGTTCCCTTTGTTCCTGTTCGCAAACCCGGGAAGTTACCTGGCGAAGTTGTTACCGTTTCTTACGAAAAAGAGTATGGTACCGATTCCCTTCAGATAGAACGAGCGGCACTGCGTCGCGGCGATAATGTAGTGATTGTCGACGATGTAGTTGCAACTGGCGGTACTAGCCTTGCTGGTGCTCAATTGGCCGAACAACTTGGTGCAAATGTTTTTGAAATAGCCTGCATGATTGAGTTACCTTCTCTTTTGGCTCGAGAACGTTTACCATATGCTATGTTCTCTCTTCTAGCTATCTGACAACGCCTTTTAGGGTAGTCTTAATTATTTAATTTTGACCTATATCGAATTTTTTATTGCAGTTTATGCGCTTCTGAGCTAGCCTACCCTCCTAAGCACTTTTGCTATTGAACAAAAAATTGAACTTTATGTGTTAGGTCAACGCTTTAACTGTAACAAAAGAGGTAGATATGGGAGAGCCAATGACGGGAATAAATCAACTAGTTTATGTGCCATCTGCATTTTTTCATCCACCGACTGGCACTTTCGGTGCACTTAGTCAGGAGCCTAATGCATCTAATGACGGTGTTAGCAGCATAGGGACGCAGGTACTTTTAACCACACAAGCCAGCACGCCCACCCCTTCACTATCGGGAGTTCCTAGTCAAGTTCTCAATTCTTCGTTAGATAGTCAGTATGGGCCGTTCTTTGTTAATTCCCGATTAGCATTAAGTGAAGAATTGGTTAGACAAGGCGAAAAACATGAACAACAGATTGCAAAATTGGGTGCTCAGTTTGCTAACATTCTCGTCGAACAGCAAAAAAACTTTACAGAGTGTGTAAAAAGCCTCGTTTCATTGGTTAGTCCGTCATCCTCTTCTTTATCTAGCCCAGTGGGTTCGCCCAATAAAGATGGGTTCATTCCTCAGGCTCGGCAGACGGCCCCGGTAATTGTATTTGTTGGAGTTCCAGGTGCGGGAAAAACCACCATTCTAGATGCGCTTAAGAATGAACATGTTATTTTCCCTTTTGGAACTAAGATGTTAAAGATTGCTAGAGAGCATTTTTCTGCGATTGGGATAGACAATCGCGATGATATGAAGCACAAACTTTCTATCAAGCAGCAACAGGAAGTAGGCAAATTGACAGCACAAAAAGTGGTTGAGAAAGCCAGCAAGTGCTTTGGGTCCGGAAAAATGATTTTAGTTGATACCCACGCTGTTGTACAAATTGAGGGACCTGGTGTTCAAGTCGGCGGAACAGTGCAAGTCACTGATACGACGTTTGTAGCCGGTTTACCGAAGCATGTGCTTGAAATTATGCGTCCTCAAGCGGGTATTTTGATTGAAGCTGACCCAGAACTAATTGTAGAGCGAATTGCGGCGGATAAAATGCGCTTGTCTCGCGTACCTCAAACGGAAAAGCAGATAGAAACTACTCAGGCAATTATTACGTCATACATGGTGAGCCTCATGGGTGGCGTCGATTGGAACTTTTCCGTCACGCGTATTAGAAATATCGGACCAGTCGCACTAACTATAAAAAAAGTTAGCGATGTTCTTAACCAATATCAAAAATATCCAAAATTATCATTGCCTAATGAGAGTAATAAGGTACCGACGACAACAGCTAGCTAGATATGACAAGGTGTCTCACACCCAAAAGTACTCGTTGCTGAGACCCTGATTGCTACCAAAACTTCATCTAGCGCTCATAACGATATATCAGA
>CAYTFC010000096.1:0-9965 GCA_964436955.1 uncultured bacterium
CGAAGAGTTGTATGAATTTCTTTAAGTTGACAGCATTGGATTGCTACCAAAACTTGCCGCACAAGTCATTGAATTTGAATTCAGATGCGTAGGATTGATTTGAAGACAAGGATCTTTCCTTGTCAAAAAGCAATCCATAGCAGCTGATCAAATTCAATGACTTGTGCGGCAAGTTTTGGTAGCAATCCAATGCTGTCAACTTAAAGAACATATTTACCACGCCAATTCGACAAAGTAGCGCTAAATGTTCTGTTACACGTTGTAGCGCCGCTTCGCCGAAGCGGCATTAACAAGGGTTTATTTTAAGTTGACAGCATTGGGTAGCAATCCAATGCTGTCAACTTAAAGAACATATTTACCACGCCAATTCAACAAAGTAGCGCTAAATGTTCTGTTACACGTTGTAGCGCCGCTTCGCCGAAGCGGCATCAACAAGGATTTATTTTAAGTTGACAGCATTGGGTAGCAATCAGGGTCACAGATGCGAACATAGTCAATAGATTAGACTACCTTATGATTAAAAAAGAAAAAACAGCTTAGAAAGACTCTTTAAGGCGTGTAAGTATTTTTTATTAAAAGGTCCTAATTCGTTAGTGCACCTTTCATATTCTATGACATCATGTTGATAGTACAAATTATCTTATAATTAAAAAACAATAAATATTACACTAATTTAATTATTAAATTTAATCTGATTTTATATTAAATAGTAAACAAAATATGATATAATAGTAATGTTACAGGAATTACTTTTTTTAATAGGCAACGTATGGATGTTTCACTTCATTCAAAGGGGCCAGGACTCTCTTTTCCCACGAGTGATATAGGAAAAGTGGAGACAAAAGGGGCAGACAGCGCGGGCTTGCAATCTAAAGCTCTTGAGAAAAGATCGCCTGAGGAATTTAAAAATGAATTGAAAACGGTTCTCTGCACGAAACATGCAAACATTCAAGATAGGTCTAAAGCCTTTATGCATGTGGCATTACAAAGTCCAGTTGTAAAAGAAAAATTTCAGCAGCTGGAAGCACTTAAGATGAAATATCCCAAGACTGCCGACGCTGTTCAAACAAATTCATGGAAAAAAAACTGTAGTGAGCGGGGTTTGGGAATGACAAAACCTCATGGGGATGAAGAGATTTCCTTAGAAGAGTTCCGAACAATAATGAACGCTGCTGTAGATGAGGTAGCTGTAGCTATCGGTAAAGAAGCTGGTTGCCCCAACGCTTTTTTTGGAGCATGTGGAACAGTCGCCTACAATTCGGATGTGGACACGGCAATTATTGGCAAGGGGCTTACTCCTGTAGATGCGAATATATATGCATCTGCTAGAAACGAGGTACATACTGCTGTTTTAGGTGGGCATTCAGGACCTCAATTTGACACTGAAGCGTACATTCCACATCCTGCAAAGTACAATACTAGCGGGTCATTAAGTAAAAGCCCTGAGGCTCATGCTCGATACATAGCTTGTGAAAAGGCCAACGTTGCGCTTCAGTACCACGTTTCGCTGGGGGCCCACCCAGAAGAGTATCAAAAAGCTAAGGATGATTATTTACAGGGAATAACCGACTCCGCCCATAGAGAGGGTATGACTGTCATATTCTCTCAGGTTGAGGCTTTAATGGATCACCTTGAATTGCAAATAAGCTCAGAAATTCTATTGCAAAATGGTCAATCCCCGGATCAAGTCAAAAATATGAGCGATCACGAGATTCAGGAAAGTGCAAGCCACATCAGGCATGAAAAACCCGAAGCCTATAAAGAAGCACGCGAAAATGTGATTCCAAACATTAGAACTAGCATTGGCGAAATGGTTAAAACCATCGATCAAAAAATAGAAGAAGTAGTCAAATTAAATGTAAATGGTCTTCAAAAACAGCAAGTGGAGCAATTGGATAGTTTACATAATCGAAGAAATGAAGTTTTTTCTATTATGAATATTTTACAAGATGAAGGAACGAATTCACAGGCAGAAGGGAAGATCACGCTTTTGCAGGCCGGAGGGCAGATGCACGTTGGGGCTCAAAAGAAAGCGGTCTCACAGTTAGCAGAAAATGACAAAAAACAGACTGGTGTGAACGCATTTTTGTTAGCGAAGGGTGGTGGGGAAATTGCAGATCAACTTTATAAAAATCAGTTGCGAGCCTCCTTAGAACCAAAAGGATTCGAAAAGCCGGATTCCGAAACACTGCATATCGCGGCGGATGAGGAGTCGCCCCAGCGCATTCATACTTTTAATGATGCAATGAGAGGTCTGGATAAAGCTACTTCGCAAAGTGAGAGAGATTCCATGGCAATGAATGCCCTTGGAAATTCTAAGCAGGCAAAATACGCAGCTCGAACAACAACGAATAACTTTAGAGCTTTAGACGAAAAAATGGCGATACTAAAGTCTAAAGGCTCCAACATTCCTCCAGGTTGCCTTGCACTAAAGCAAAGGGCTCAAAAATTAATGCAAACCTCAGATAACCTGTTGAAGTGCATGCGTCGTGACACTCTAGGAAAGGAGGCCACAGAACAATTACTGAGTGAGCACCTAGCCGGCTCGTCTAACGATTCCATAATCGTAAAATCTAAAGTCACAAAGGTAGTTGATCTTTTCGAACCGAGGGGAAGAGAAGATGGTAAGCCCTTCGAAAAGTTCGAGAAGATAAATTTAATGGTCCAAGAAATGATTTCGCTTGGACTTTTAGACTCAAGAAAGACGAATGAAGTGCTAATAAAAAACGAAAAAACCTCCGTTGTGGAAAAGCACTTAATCCCACAAGACCCTGAGATTCGAAAGATTTTGCAAGCTAGAGCTGGTTATAGCATCGAAAGTGCGGAACACCAAGATCTTATTCCACTTCATGACCGCGCCCTTGAAATAACCTGTAAAGGTCTTAAGCTTGATACCGAAGCCACAGCACATCAATTTAATTCTCAAGTTATTAAATTAAATCAAGATTGCGAGAATCTATTCATTAACCAAGGATGGACGCCTAAAGTAGAGGTTGGGATTGCAAAAGGCATGGACCTTCTCGGCACTCTTTTAGAAGCAAGAGCAAACTATTAAAATTAAAAGGCTCATTACAGAGTCTTTAGTTTGCAGCCTTTTGTTATTATATTCTCGTGCTTTAATTTTTTCAATACAAGTAATGGTTTCACATCTTCAACGGCAGTTTTAGAAATATCCAAAAATTCAAGTGCATGACATTCCGAAAGTACACTAACATCGCTGAAAAGTGGCTGGTTCGATAGGTCTAAGCGTTTTAGATTGCTCAATTTTGGTAGAATGTCGCCTATGAATTTTAGCTGATAGCATCCACTGATAATTAATTCTTCGAGATGAACCAAAGCTTGCAGGGGTCTAATATCATCTAGTATTTTACTATTGCTTAGGTCTATTTTTTTCAATTTGGTACATATGCTTAAGTCCTCCAGGGATTTGAGGACGTATAAATCTTTAGCCTGTAACTCCTCTAAGCTGTCAGCTAGGTAAGCTATTCCTTTGAGACTCTTCAGCGAGTATAGTTCATTTATCTTCAGTAGTAATGGAGCTTTAATTAAGGATAATATTTTCTCTAAATTGATAATATAGGTGCATTTTGTCAAGTCCAAACATTTCACATTGTATTTTACTGTTTCAGAAAGGCTATCAATTAATAATTCAATACTTTCTTGACTTTTCAGTACTGCGCCTTCCAATTTTAGGCTACCGCTACTTTCATCCCAGCTAGAAAGGAGATTAATGCAGACTTGCATAATGGAAGAATTAGGCCTATTAGTCAAAAGACAACTAGCCATTTGAGCATCGATGTAAGGGCTCATATCAGCCATATCCATTTTTGCCACAATGTAAACTCTAATTCCTAGGGGGAGCTGCTTAAACCTCTGAGAATCTAACTTCGAACCTTCTACGATAATGGCCTCAATGTGCTTCAATACCTTTGGATCAGCAATTTTCACAGACGCATCATCATAGTCGTAAAAATTTGTTTCAAAGTGGTCGAATGCTTTATCAATCTCATTCATTAGCAAATTATTTTTGGTAATATCTTACAAAAAAAAAGAGCATCCAATGCAGCATTTCAAGCTCGATGGTGTAACATCTCGAGGATCCCAAAGTCAATAGAGACAAGTGACCAAAGGAGGTAATTGCATAATTGACGAATTATTTTTATAATTTGTTGAATTTGGAGTAGATCGTACTTGCAAGTACGTTAGGAACAAAAGCTTCAAGGTACTTCCCCGAAGCCGCAATTTCCCGGATCAACGAAGCGCTTAGATGGGATAGATGATCGCTGGCCGTCAAAAAGAGAGTTTCGACGCCAGACATCTTGCGATTTGCTAAGGCCATGGCAAACTCACTATCGCAATCTGAAGCCGATCTGATGCCTCTTATGATCACCGTGATGGAATTGTTTTTGGCATAATCAGCCACAAGACCATCGACCGTCACAACTTCGACGTTGCTAAGATGCTTTGTGATTTCTCGCATCATTTCGATACGTTGTTCTACGGAAAAAAACGGCGCTTTTGAGGTATTAACAGCAACACCAACCCATATCTTTTCAACCAAGTTTGCAGAACGTTCGATGATATCGAGGTGCCCCAAAGTGGGAGGATCGAAAGTTCCGGGAAATAAGGCTGATCTCATGACGCTTCATCCTTATACACATAATGACGAAGCTGGCTTCTGCCATATTGCCGACAACTGCGTAGTTCAAGTCTTACTAGCTCTATGGTCGGTTCAGGCGCTCTGGTGGACTCTTCAATAAAAAAAGCTCCGCCCGGCGATAGCAAGTCGCCTTGATCAATTTCGTGCAATAGGGTGTCGCGATCTTCTATGGCATCATAAGGAGGATCGGCGTAGATCAACCCGAATTTTTTCTCTTGTTTGCGTAATTGTCGCACCATTCTTGCAACGGTTCCAGCCATCAAAGTGGCTCTATCGGCGACACCAAGCGTTTCAATATTCTTTCGAATGGCACGCATGGCACTTACATGACTCTCTACCATCGTGGCGTTTCGGGCTCCGCGGCTAAGAGCCTCAAATGCCATCGCTCCACTACCAGCAAATAGATCCAGCACGTCGATATCTTCAATGAAAGTTTGACAAATGTTAAATAGAGCCTCCCGCACCACTCCAGAAGTGGGTCGTGTGGCCTCGCCTTTGGGCGCCACAAGCGGACGGTTTCGAAATTCACCAGAAATAATACGCATATTATTGAAACGCTATGGGGATTCCGTGAGGGGAAAGCAGCTTTCGCGCAGCGGTCAAAGAAGCGGCACTCCCATCACTCAGATATTTTTGATACAAATCGTAACCTTGTTGGATAGCCCATTCACGTTCAAGATTGGCTAGCGGTACCGAGTTAGCTCCTTGAAAACTGATGCGCTGCTTGATGTCCAAGAAACGATCATAATATCTCCCTTGAATGAACACAAAGAAATCCTCAAGACGGCTGCAGGAGCCGTACAATACATAGGGCGTATCGCGATAGAGGTCGGGAAGTCTCTGTGCAGAGGGCGCCAACGCTATTTTCGCATCTTTGTTGGTGGTGAGCACGCTCGCGATAATATCCTTGCCAATAGGATTGGCAACCGTTTGTAGAACTTCACACAATGGTTGCCTGGCGTGAGCGCTCGCAGAGGCATATGCGAGTCGTCCGCGGTTCAAAGCACTTAATAGGTCAAGAAGCGGTAAATTGTTACCTTTGCCAACCGCCACGCTATACAATGCAACCTTGCCAGCATTTTGTGTGGTCCAGTTGGAGATGCATTGCCTTTGCTTCTCTTTGGAAAGATAGGTTTCTCCATCCGACAGAAGGATCGCTGTGTTGATCTCCTGCGGACCAACCGCATCGGGAACAATATTTCCCAACGAGGCATAAAGGTCGGTGGATGCAAACATCCCGCCATAAGATTGGCGATTTAGAAACTCTTTAGCAGCCACAATATTTGATTTGGTCACAGGAACGCTGTTTGGCGCAAACGAAACGACTTGATTATCGAATACCAAAACATTGAATGTATCTCCCTCTCTTAAGAGGTATAAGGCTTCTATCACAGCAAACTTAGTAGAGGCATAGCGATCCTTGTCGATAGAGTGCGATCTATCGATAAGGAAAAAGATGTTGTGTTTGATGGTCTTAAAAACAACCCCCGATTTCGGAGCTAACGCAAGACGAAACAAAAAGCCTTCGCCTTTTGCGCTTGGTGCATACTCCACCACAACATCAAAATCGCTGCTGCTGGCAATATGGCCGGAAGACTGTGGCCCGCTAAACGATTGGCGGTTGTTAGCTACAGAGTTTTGGCCAACTGGCTTCTGTTGTGCTTGTGCAAGATCGCCAGAAATCTCCTGCTGTTCACTGAGTGCCTGCTGAATAAGGGCTTGCTCAAAGCTTGCTGGATCATGTGAGCCGGTTAAATTGGCGAATGCGCTTTCATCAATGTCAATGAGACCGCCTTGACGTAATCCAGAACGATTTTCAAGGGAATTGCCGGCTTCGGAAGCTAGCTCGATACGCCCACCACGAATGCCACTTGGATCGTATGAAGACAGAGTGAGGATTTCTATATCGCCTAAAATGGCCTCGGCAGCCTGCACAAGATCCGGAGTCGTCGGCTTGTTGTTCATTGTGACGATATCGATGGCCGGCGGTGGTTGTAGAATATCAGCCTGCACTATCGCTTGAGGTATTTCCCAATTGCTGGCAGGAGTAAAATCAACCTGAATATTGGCTAACTCGCTCGGTAGACTTTCCATGGTTGTGGGCAGATAGTCATCGCTACTCAGGCTCAAGGATGTGGTGGCAGAGTCGCCCCCTGCGGCTTCTGAGTTGATTTTACGAAAAACGTGAGCCAGCTGTGCATTTTTTTTCGCGATGTCGTCCGCTTCAAGACCATTAGCAAGGCTCTTTTTGTCCTCGAATTTAGTTCCACTCATTCCGGAAAAAGGCAGCTGCATCTCATGAACGCAACAGTACATGCCAATATGCAGTAGTATCGCGCTCGCTAAAATTATCGGTAAAAGCCAGTTTCGTTGTGTTTTTCTGCAGTCGTTCATCATATGCTCAAAGGGTATTTAGGGCAGATATTTCATCTAGGCCTTTTTGGGCCTGTGCCACGAGATAATTGGATACGGCAAAGTTGCCTTGTATAAGCGTGCTATACAAAATTTCCGCGACCTTCAATTTACTTTTCTGTTCCTGGAATTTTTGCCGCAAAGCGGCCTGCTGCCCCTCTAGCTGGGCAATGCGCGCATCAAACAGCATTAGGTATGCCTGAAAGATTCTATCCTTTTCCTCATGTTCTTGACGACCGGAATGATAATCGCGCGACACAATATCATCCTGACTCACAATCTCTCGTTTCGCTTGTTTAAGATTGGCCAGAGTCACATCATCGCTCGAAACGGGTCCGGCGACCAAACCCGAAATCAGAGCACGCTCCCAAGCAGCCTCAAGATGCACGGGCTCATGAGCTAGCGTACGCCTTGTTTGCAAGCCTTGCAGAGTATTCAAAATAACGACAACTTCAGGGTTGTCAATACTACGTCGCGATTCAGGAAGTTCAAAAAAACGTGTTCGCATGAGTTGAAGTTGCGCCGCATCGCGTACATAGGCATCGCTGTCAGCGGATTCATTGATCAATTTCTCGTAAATATGTAGGGCCTTCTTGGTATCTCCTATCAATTCATAGCGTTGACCTAGTTCTAGACGTAAGTGAGCCAGTTGTTGGCGCGTTTCGCGATCGTCCGACCATGATCTAGCGAGGACTTGCTCAAGAAATTGGCGTCGCTGCTCCTCTAAGCCAAGCCATCCATAAAGGCGACTTAGCACCACATGATCCTTAAGATTTTCGCCAGTATTCGGTGTTGCCTGATGGATGGCGGTATGAAGAGCTAACGCAGCCCGCTGTGCCATCACACGTCTAGGAGAATTCGGAAGTTCTCTAATTAGGATATCGTTGCCAGAGCTTAGTTGACTATAGTAATGATACGCGAGCCAACGCAGGCTCTCTGGCTTTACAGGAGCACTGCCAAGGGAATACAAGGTATAAAGATGTTCAGCGCCCGCTTCAGTGTGTTGTAGAGCCTCTTGACTATTGCGTTCTGCCGCCTGAGCTAACTTCAGATGAGCTCCGAATAAATTGGAATGAATGGCATCTTTATCAGGGAAATCGGGTTCCAACTTAAGTGCCATTTCAGCATGGCTGATGAATTTAGCTAGTTCCGTATCATCCTTAAGATAGCAATAGGCTAAGATCAAATGAGCTTGATAAGCTTGCTCATCCCCAGGAAAATCTTCTAAAAACTCGTTCACCACTACCATAGCGCCATGAAAGTGCTGTTGAGCGAATTCAGATTTTGCCAATTGCAGTAAGAATGTACTACGTTCATTTGGAAGAAGTATTCCCTTAGTGCGTAGAGAAGACCCGAGTTCCTGAGATAAGCGAGCCTGCAATATTTGGCGTTCGTCGGAAACTAAATCTGCTTCCTGCAAACGCTTAGCAGTCATTTGGCACATCAATTTATTAACGGATGCATTTAAAGAGCTATTAGGAAAAGCTTTAACAAAATTTTCTCCGCATTGATGGCAGTCACGACAGCGTCCAAGATCATAAAGACAGGCAATTTTCTGGAAAAGGGCCCTTTCCGTATCTTCAGTAGAACTCATTTTGTCTACAATACGATTGGAAATATCCAACGCTTCGGCAACGTTGCCTTTGCTGCGATATAGAATCGATTGGCTAAGAAGTAAACGATTTAAAGAGGGATCTTTTGGAAAACTTTGCTCAAAACGAACGAGTAAAGGCTGAGCAGCATCTGGTCTTTGAAGATGATGTAAACCAGCGATTAGGGTAAACAAGATAACTTTTTCATTCGCTGGTGAAGACGTCATCGAACTTTCTTTAAGAAGCGGCTCAAACCAAGCTACGGCCTCTCCATAACGCCCTACAGCGAATGCAGCTCGTCCCAAGAAGAAGTCAAGCAGTGGCCTTTGTTGCTCTGTGACATTTTCTAGTAGCTCGTTGCGCCTATCCAATAGCTCCTGATAGCGTCCAGCGTTAAACAATAGAAAGACTTGACTGAATACAGCACCCTCAGTTTTTCGATCTGTTTGTTGTAGAAGGGCCATCGTTTCTATAGCACCATCTGGATCATATTCAGTTTGAAGTTGAGCGGCGCGTAGGATTAAAGTTTCTCGATTTTCAGGGAAGTCTTTGGCCAACGACAAGTAAAGCGGAACAGCTTCTTGGTTTCTCTTTAACTGAGCAAAAACTCCAGCTAGGGAAAGCTTGGCTTGAGCAGCAACTTTAGAGTCCTTGAGACGTGCGTAGTACGTGAGTGCTTCTTCAGCTATCTTTTGACTGAGTTCAGCATCTTCCGTTTTAGTGGAGACACTTGCCAAAGCTTCTGCGAAGTAGTAAATGCGCAGGGCGTCTTGATCGGTAAGATCTTGGGCAGCAGCTTCCGGCAGATGATTGACAAGGACTGTGAGTATTTGATCGTGCTCATCAAGGCGATGAAGCGCGTCTACGCGTCGATCTAGACTAGCCTTCAGAAAATCTTCTGATTTGATTTGATCGTAGAATTTAGCTGCTTCAGCATAATGTTCCTGGCTCCATTCATGGTCTGCGGCGACAAACATGAGGCGATCGCGAAAAGCACTTTGGGGGTATTTTTCCAGAAATTCTTGCGTCTGCTCTTTTGCAACATCGTGATCACCACCTTTCCAGAGCTCTACGATGCGCCTTACATACAACCCTTCAGCTTCTTTGGAAGGAGCAGCAGCCAGTGAAGAAGACATAATAACACTGAAAAGAACCAGAAAATTTCGCATGAATCTGCCTAGCTAATAAGAAGCTTTTTGGAGGATTCATTATAGTAACAAAGCAATATTTGGCAATGCCTGGCCTCAGACCCTGATTGCTACCAAAACTTCATCTAGCGCTCATAGCGATATATCAGATGC
>CAYTFC010000097.1:0-9946 GCA_964436955.1 uncultured bacterium
GGCTAAAAGAGGATCAAAAGCCAAAAATCGCTTACGTACTCGGGAGGAGGAAAAAACGATTAGCAGTAAGCGACAAATCGTTGAAACAGCGTTTAGTAGTATAAACCCGACTTGCTACCGGTAGCAATCCGGGTCTGAGCCATTGATAAACACAATGTTACACTACCTCGTTTCTTAACATTCTAAATTTTAAGTCACTGCATTCATTTCTCTGAAGTTAGCCTGATGCGTATGCCTACAACAGGCTGGAGACCTCTCTGGCGATAAGCTATGGGAATTGCCCATGGGCAATTATTTTACAAAGCAACTGGAGTCCTCTATTGCAGGTGTAGCCTGGACCATGGAAGGGGTATGGAGTGCGCTTACTAGAGCAATGGGTTATGGGTGTATAGGATGTTTCTTCTTATTTGTTTGCCATTTGAAAAAACGATTTATCAAACTACATAGCATCCATACCACACATGATATAGCTGCAATTATTCCCCAATCCTTTATATTCAATGGAACAGTATTAAAAACGCTTTGCAAAAAAGGATTGTAGACAATGAGTAGCTGCAGAAGAAAGGAAGCTGTAATAGCAGTATGAAAGAGAGGATTCGAAAGAAAAATTGTGCCGTATTGAGACCTAATCACTTGCCCTGCCAGTAGTTCTAATACAACAAGCGTAGTGAATGCCATCGTTTGTGCAAGTTCACTACTATGGCTGATTCCAATATAACAAGCCGCTAACGTTCCAAACGCGATGACAACACTGATTAAAAGCAGATGAAACGCCTTACTACGAGAAATTATAGAGTCAAAAGCCTTTCTAGGAGCACGTGTCATTACCTTTGGACCAATAGGGTCAACCCCAAGCGCAATGGCTGGCAACCCATCTGATGCTAAATTTATCCATAAAATTTGCACAGCAGAAAGAGGTACAAAAGGATTTCCTGCAAAATCTGTAAATCCTACTAGCATTCCTGCAAAAACAACAATTATTTCTGCCATGTTTGACGAGGCAAGATAGCCAACAAATTTAGTAATATTATCATAAATGCCACGTCCTTCTTCAATGGCATTTACAATAGAGGCAAAATTGTCATCGGTGATCACCATATCAGAAGCTTCTTTTGTCACATCAGTCCCTGTAATCCCCATGGCAATCCCGATGTTAGCTTCTTTAAGGGCCGGAGCGTCATTTACACCGTCTCCCGTCATGGCCACCACTTCTCCAAGAGATTTCCAGACGCGTACAATTCGTAATTTATGTGATGCAGATGTACGCGCAAAAATGGTGATTTTTCTGAGGATTTTCTTCAACTGACTATCATCTATCAGTTCCAGTTCAGTCCCCGTTAGGATTATGGAATCGTCTCTCAACAGGTTAAGTTCTTTCGCCACCGCTACCGCAGTTTCCTTGTGGTCTCCTGTTATCATCACTATCGTAATCCCGGCATTTTCGCAGATTTCGATGGATTTCTTTACCTCCGGTCGCGGCGGATCCATCATGGCAAAAAGTCCTACAAAAATAAGACTATCTTCCAGCGAGTGCTCGATTTTGGCATTTTGTGAGATAGGACGATAACCTACAGCTAGCACGCGAAGGGCTTGGCTTGCAAGGTACGCATTGGCCTCAACAATGTTCTTTTTATGCTCCGCCGATAGCGGTTCAATCTTGCCATTAAGAAGAAAGGATTCTGCATGCGCTAGAATACCATCGGTAGCACCTTTAATGAACAGTATTGGTCCCTTTTGAGAGTGTCGAATCAGACTCATTCGCTTTCGATCAGAGTCAAAAGGGATTTCTGATAACAAAGGGTTTTCCTTCTCTAACTCCTGCTTAAACAGATTGGCTTTTCCTGCAGCAGCAAGAAGAGCCCCTTCGGTAGGATCGCCCGTGATCTTCCAGACGTTTAAGTGACTATGCATTGGATGCAATTCAGCACTATTGCAAAGAACTCCAATTTTAAGTGCCATGAGTAGCTCAGGAATGTGATTTGGATCGATTTGAACGTGGTTAATTTCAAAATTACCTTCCGGAGTATACCCTGTTCCAGTCACATCTACAAAGGTGTTATTAATGAAAATTGAACGTACAGTCATCTCATTTTGTGTAAGAGTCCCCGTTTTATCCGTGCAGATGACTGTTGTACATCCCAGGGTTTCAACGGAGGGAAGTCGACGTACCAACGCATTGCGTTTTGCCATTTTATGCACGCCTATGGACAAAGCTATTGTAACTATGACCGGAAGTCCTTCTGGAATAGCTGCGACTGCAAGACTTATTGAAATAAGCAAATTTTCTATTAGCGGGGTGCCCTTTAAATATCCAAAACCAAAAACAAGAGAAACAATTCCAAGGCAAACCCACACAAGACGAAGCCCAAGTTCTCGTATGCGCTTCTGTAAAGGGGTCTGTTCTTCACTTCCTTGTTGTAAAAGCGAGGCTATTTTGCCGAGCTCAGTTTCAATACCGGTTTCTGTGACAATCATATAACCCTTTCCGCTCACAGCCACCGTACCAAGATACCCCATATTTTTCTTATCACTAACAGCCAGATCATGAACTTCCAAAGAATCTGACGTTTTGTGAATCGGCATGGATTCACCTGTAAGGGCGGCCTCCATTGTAGATATCCCAAATGATCGAACGAATCTTCCATCAGCGGGAATTCGATCTCCAGCCTCTATTAAAACAAGATCCCCCGGAACAATTTTTTTTGAGGGAAGAGATTGCAGTTTACCATCTCGAATAACTTTGGAAGAAGGGGTTACCATTTTCCGTAACGCGGCAAGGGCTCTTTCGGCCCTATACTCTTGAAAGAACCCAAGCATAGAGTTGAGAACAACAATCACGATAATCGCAGAAGCATCTATCCACTCCCCTAAAAATCCCGCAATCATTGCTGCAACAATCAATATCCAAACAATCACGCTTGCAAATTGAGATAAAGCCAAATACAAGACAGACACTCTTGGTGGTTCAATCAGATTATTAGAACCGAACTCTTTCAATCGCTTTTGCGCTTCAAGTTCACTCAAACCTCGATGTAAATCCGTTTTGAGATTGCGACTGATATCTTCCTTTGAGTCAAGCCACCAATTTTTTACTACCGTTGTTTGTTTTGACACTCGCTATCCCTGCTCCTATCTTTTCATTTCAATTCATTAGGATAAGTTGACAATTTTTGAACAACATATAAATTTCTCCGAAATGATCATTTTCAAGCGCAGATTTTGCCAAAAAACAGTACTTTCACTTTTTAACCCGACTTGCCACCTATAGATACGGGGTACGCCCCGGTTTCTGTTTCCGTACATCTTCTAGTTGATTCCTTGCAAGCCAAGGCGTAAATAGGTCCCTTAGACACGAACGTGTGAGGCAAGCACTTCACAGCAAAGATAGCCTAATTTTTTACTAGTTGCCGAAAAGAAGGAATGTCATGAAAGCTGTTGTTTACCATGGTCCTGGGAAAGTAGCTCTCGAAGAAAAGCCGAAGCCCAAACTTGAAAATTCTACAGATTGTATCGTCAAGATTATCAAAACTACCATTTGCGGCACCGATCTTCATATTCGCAAAGGCGACGTTCCGACTGTGGATATTGGTCGTACACTGGGACATGAAGGCATTGGCATTATCGAAGAAGCAGGCAGCGCTGTTTTGAATTTTAAGTGCGGGGATCGAGTTCTTATTTCCTGCATTACCTCTTGTGGAAAGTGTCCCCATTGTAAAAATAAGATGTATTCGCACTGTGAATTGGGCGGATGGGTTCTTGGCAACCGCATAGACGGAACACAAGCCGAATATGTATGCATTCCCTTTGCTGACACTAGCCTTTACCACCTGCCTCAAGGTTTAGATGAAGAGTCACTTGTTATGCTTAGCGATATCTTTCCAACAGGTTATGAAGTCGGTGTGCTCAAGGGGCAAATTAAGCTTGGTGATACAGTGGCCATCATAGGAGCAGGTCCAATTGGCCTAGCCACTTTGCTCACCGCTCAATTCTGTTCCCCTTCTCAGATTATCGTTGTCGATATCGATGACTTTCGCCTGCAGGTGGCTAAAAAAATGGGAGCAACCATAACTATTAACGACTCCGATAATCGGGCCGTAGAAAAAATCATGGAGTATACCGATCAAAAAGGAGTTAATGTTTCTATAGAGGCTGTAGGAACTCCTGAAGCTTTCGACACCTGTCAACTTATCATCGCTCCAGGCGGCTTTCTCGCCGTTATAGGCGTTCATGGCAAGAGTGTGAACCTTCACCTAGAAAATCTTTGGCACGAGAACATTACATTAACAACAGCTCTCGTTGACACGTCTACCATCTCAACGCTTTTAAAAATTGTTGAGTCCGGAAAACTACACCCAGAGCAACTCATCACTCATCACTTTTCCTTAAGTGAAGCCATGCGTGCTTACGATGTCTTTGGACATGCTTCTCAAGAACAAGCCCTAAAGGTAATTCTGCAGCCTTAATGTGACCCCCTGATTGCTACCGGTACACCAACGAGCCCCAACGGTAATTTGGGTGAATGATGCACTTATAGATGTGACAGGAGTCGGTTATAACTCTGAAGAAAATTTTGAAATCAACCATGTTAAAATTAACCAGCAGGATATTCCTGAATTGATCACATTTGCAATTCTATCGGCACGTTTTTTCTCTGCAAATTTTAAGTTGAGTCAGTAAAGTTCCGTATGGTGCAGTGGTTTTGATTTTGTGTCTTCTTTTATTAGGGTTTCTTTTATTGGCCCTGATTCATCAATTATGAGGAAATCGATTACAATAAACTGTAAAATTTAATTTAAATCCGAAGTCGTGGTATACCCAAAACGTATACAGAAAAAGAGTAGTCATTAGGATTTCAAACGGAATTTTTTAAATGATACAATGCGGCAAAAAGATAGTTATAGTTGGCGGCGTTGCCGGCGGAGCCTCCGCGGCTGCCCGTGCGCGACGATTAGATGAAAATGCAAGTATAGTTATGTTTGAACGTAGCGGTTACGTTTCCTACGCTAACTGTGGCCTTCCTTACCATATCGGTAAAACGATCACCAAACGCGAAACACTTCTTGTGACGACTGCAAAGGCATTGTGGGACCGATTTCGAATAGATGCCCGCGTATTACACGAGGTAACCGCAATCAATCGCGATCGTAAGACCATAACGGTAAAAAATCTTACGGATGACAGGGTCTTTGAAGAGCCCTACGACGCTTTGCTTTTGTCACCTGGCAGCAAACCTATATTACCCGACATCCCTGGCATACATCTGCCAGCTGTTTATAAGCTGCGCACCATTGAGGACATGGATGCCATAAAAGCCCATGTCGATCGAAATGGCACTAGATCAGTTGTCATCATAGGAGGTGGGTTCATAGGTTTGGAAATGGCTGAAGAATTCGTACACAGAAATCTTGCCGTTACAATACTGCAATTAAATCGTCAGATTTTTACGCAATGTGATTATGAAATGACTAGCCCTTTAATGCACCAGCTAACGGAACATGAGGTTGACTGCCGCGTTGGAACCACAGCTAAGTCTTTCGCATCGATTGATAATGGACGGTTAGTGGTAACAACCACGCATGACGACCTTATCGAAACGGATCTAGTTGTCATCGGTATTGGCGTAAAGCCAGAGGCCGATTTGGCCAGTGCAGCAGGCCTTGAGTTGGGATCAACGGGTGGAATAAAAGTTGACAAGTCCATGCATACGAGTGACCCATTTATCTGGGCTGTTGGCGATGCAATTGAAGTGACAAATTTCGTCACAGGCAAGCCGACACTCATACCGCTGGCTGGCCCAGCAAATCGACAAGGACGATTGGCAGCAGATTCTATGCTTGGCAGAAAAGTAGCTTATCATGATTCACAAGGAACCGCCATCTGCAAGGTTTTCGACGCAACGATAGCAGTTACGGGAATATCTGAAAGCATGGCAAAATCGCTTGGTATTGCATGCGAGTCGGTATTCGTACATCCTGAAAATCACGCAGCGTATTACCCCGACGCAGTGCCTATGACAATCAAACTTGTTTTCACGCTCGTTGACGGAAAAATACTTGGTGCCCAGGTAGTTGGAACGGATGGTATAGATAAGCGCATAGATGTTTTCGCAACTGCAATACGGGCGGGGCTTACTGTGTTCGACTTAGAAGACCTTGAACTAGCCTATGCTCCACCGTACGGATCGGCTAAAGATCCGGTGAACATGGTTGGTTTCGTCGCGGCTAACGTTTTGAACGGTGAGGTTGTTCTCTTCAAAAGCGAACACGTCGTCAACATTGACCCCGATAAACAACAACTGCTAGATGTCCGCTCGGAGATTGAGTACGCATCGGGCACAATAGAAGACGCAATGAATATCCCTATTGACAATCTGCGCGATCATCTGGAAAAACTGCCGCGCAACAAAGAAATAATCGCATTTTGTTATGCCGGCCTGCGAGGGTATATTGCCAATCGAATATTACGGCAGAATGGGTTCAAATGCAAAAACCTCTCTGGCGGATATAAAATATGGAAGATGTGCACTCAGCCAATGACAAATGATGTAGGTAGCAAGTCAATACGGCTAATATAGACCACGCGCGACTTGAAAGGGTAATTTAGTCCCATGTAGTTATGTGCGTACGTGATTATTACCCCAAATAACCCACTTATAGGTGGTGAGTTCTTCAAGGCCCATGGGTCCACGCGCATGTAATTTCTGAGTGCTGATAGCCACTTCGGAACCGAGACCTAATTGACTGCCATCCGTAAAACGAGTGGAAGCGTTGACATAAACAGCGGCTGAATCAATCTCGCGGACAAAACGTTTGGCATGTTCCATATTACGCGTCAGAATCCCATCACTATGGCCTGAACTGTGCTTTTGAATATGTGCCAGCGCCTCATCGAGCGACGACACGATCTTGACTCCCAAAGTAAGATTTAACCATTCGATATCGAATTCACCTTCAAGAGCTGCACGCACTTGCGCATCTTTGGGAAACCGAGAAAGCGACGCAGGATCCACCACAAAGGAAACTCCTTTTAGCGATAGCTGCGCTACAAGTCTTGGAAAAAGGCGTTCTGCTACGGCTGTATGCACTAAAATCGTATCAAGTGCATTACAAACCGTCGGTCGCTGAGTCTTAGCATTATCAATTACCGGAACAACGGCCGCTATGTCAGCATCCTCATCAATAAACAAATGACAAATGCCAATGCCACCGGTAATGACTGGAATGGTGCTATTTTCGCGGCAATATTGATGTAAGCTATTGCCCCCGCGCGGAATAATCAAATCGACATAATGATACATCTTTAAAAGCTGCGCAACGCCATCGCGTCCTGGATCATCCACGAATTGGATCGATTGGGCGGGTAAGCCTGCTTGTGATAGTGCCTGAACGACTAGTTTCACCAAAGCGCGATTAGTATTGATCGCTTCCTTTCCACCACGCAGAATGGCACAATTCCCACTTTTAATGGCCAGCGCAGCCACATCAATTGTGACATTAGGTCTGGCTTCATAGATAACACCCAACACGCCAATGGGAGTGCGCTGCTTCAGGACGCGCAAGCCGTTCGGCAATGTTTTTTCGTGAAAAACCTCTCCAATGGGATCTGGTAGCTTGACAACGGTCAACACATCCTCGGCCATGCCATCAATACGGCCTTCGAGGCTAAGCCTGTCCAACATAGAGGGTTCCATGCCCAATGCCTTTGCTTGATCAAGGTCCAGGCGATTAGCTTCCAGAATTGCAGCCTGCTCCTTGCGCAGCAAGCCGGCAAGCGTTATCAGGGCATGATTTTTGTCGTGAGTGTCATGCTTCGCCATTTCTAATGCAGCTTGCTTAGCCGCTTTTGCCAAATCCAACAATGGTGTCATGATCCCTTACTTCTTGCTACGAGGTTGTCTCTATGGATGATTTCATCGCCCAAACTATATCCTAAAAGCTTCTCGATGTCGTCTGAATGTGCTCTGAAGAGCTTCTTGATATCTACAGAGGAATAGTTCGCGATTCCGACCGCAAATGACTTGCCATTTTCTAAGCGTACGTCAATGACTGCACCACGTTCAAAATCTCCATCAACATGGATCACTCCAACAGGAAGAAGACTAGCTCCGCGCTCTAGCACTTGCTTCTTAGCACCTTCATCAACGGTAACTGATCCTTGAGAACGCTCAGAAAGCATCCAGCGCTTTCGACTTTCTAAAGGCGTGGTGTGGGAAAGAAAGCGGGTGCCCAGGGCTTCGCCCTCTACCAATCGCGTTAAGATATTAGGCTCGCGTAAACTACCGATAATAGCTGTTGTACCACTGGCAGTAGCCAAGCGAGCTGCTTGCAACTTAGTAAACATACCACCCGTTCCTAAGCTTGAAGAGGAGCCTCCTGCCAGAGCCATAATGCTGTCATCGATCTCTTGAATCAATGGAATAAGTGTGGCATTTGGGTCTTTGGAAGGATTAGCGGTAAATAGTCCCAACTGATCGGTGATAAGCACCATCAAATCGGCGGCCACAAGATTGCTAACTAAAGCTGCCAGATTGTCGTTATCGCCAAATCGCAATTCTTCGGTGGCTACAGGATCGTTTTCGTTAATGATGGGAATAACGTTATGCTGAAGCAATGCCCAAATCGTGTCACGCACATTAAGATAGTGTCGACGGTTGGCAAAGTCGCCACGTCCAAGTAATACTTGCCCCACCGTAATTCCGAAGATAGCAAAGAGGTCTGACCACGATTGCATCAGACGCACTTGGCCAATAGAAGAAAGCATTTGCTTTGCTGGCAGCGTTGCCGGGTAACGCTTTTGGCCAACAACCTCGCGTCCGGCAGCCACCGAACCCGAGGTCACTAAAATCACACGATGCCCCTTTTGCAGCAAGGTACTCGCTTGCTGGGCAATTTGCAGCATATGCCGGCGTGATAATTGCTTGGTGTTGTTGGTGAGAGTACTAGTACCCACTTTGACAACAACAAGTTGCTGACGAGCCATATATCTACTCCGGTTAAGACCCAGATCATACCGAAGTACTGCTTATTTGGACCAGTCAAACCAGCCTTTGACTTTATCCCAGGAGTCGGAGGCTCCACTTTCCTTAAACTGTTTTTTAACCGTTTTCAGAGCTTTTTTCAGCTCGACATCAGCATTGCGCAGTAAGCTATCCACCACTCCATTGAATTGAGGGTTTAAGGCAATGGCTTGTTCCATGATGGCTTTTAAAACGAGCTGCGTTGTTTGCGCCAAAGTATGCGGAGATCCCGAGCCTACATCATGCAACTCCAAACGAGCTAATGCTGGGGTAGCTTCGCGGTATCCTGATTGACCACCCTTTTGAATGGCTGCGTAAACATTTGTGACCAAAACATAGTCTATAATGTATTTACGAGGGTCACTATCGGACTCGGTTGCTTTTTCAGAATTTTGCTTGTCTTTGCCAGCCAAACGATCCAGTAACTTAGTCCAATTTTTAGCCATACCCTGCATAGATGTGACGTCTAACGTGAAATAAACTCCATCCACATCCAACTCAGAAATATGAGCAGGATTTTGCCACAATTGCCATGGGCTAAATATAGCTCGGATGGAATCTACGAAAATCGCCGGACTAACCTTTGGATCTTCTGATGGTCCCATAGAGAGTCCGCGAAGGACTAGGCCATGTGTGGAGATTTCCACATCTTGCACTTGAACAGGCACACCAAGGCCACGGCTAAGCGCTTCGTTAGTAACACGCACGCGGTAAGTCCAAGTTAACCAGCTAACACAAATTAATAATATTGCAAATATAAATATTAACTTTCTCAATTTTGTGCCCTCCGATAATCAATAAGCATTATATATATTATCGAGAATGATAATAAAAAGAAAGGAAAGCCAAGGAACGTAAGGGAAACGTTGTTCCTTAGACCCTGATTGCTACCAAAACTTCATCTAGCGCTCATAGCGATGCATCAGATGC
>CAYTFC010000098.1:0-9922 GCA_964436955.1 uncultured bacterium
GCGCAAAGTGGATAGCGTTTTTTGTCTAGACAATGGGGTCCACTATACCACTATAGGTTCCCCTTTGCGTCTTTGGGTCTTTGCGCCTTTGCGTTGAAAATTAATTTTAGCTACCGGTAGAGCGGTAGTGGCGTACACCAACGTTCCAGAAGAGGAGGGAAGCACCAAAAAAGGCTAAACCCGCAAGTGGAGTCAGCCACCCAATCCATAAGGGAGCACCAAAAAGAACATCTTGCTTCCCCACAATAGCAAGCAGGGGGAAATATGTAATGCAGCCGATGGGAATCACAAATATAAAGAAGTTTCGGAACCAAGACTGGAAAATTGAAACAGGATATTGTCCGAGGTCCGCACCACCAAAGGTCAGAATATTCATCATTTCCAGCGTTTCTGTGGTCCAAAAAGCCAGCGTGGCTTGCACGATGAACAATCCAGAAAACAAGCAAAATCCCCCAGCGACGGCAAATAATGCTAATGCGATGCTATGCCAAGAAAGTGATAACTCCAATGCAGAGAAGGCCCATAATAGTACCAACGTCGCTTGAATAAAACTTCCCAAACGTAGCATTTGTACTTCTTGTCCTGCAATTTGCAGCGCGGTGCTTCGAGGACGTATTAGGGCTAGATCGAAATCACCGCTTTTGACCTGCACAAAAAACTGATCGAAACCCCTTGCTAGACCGTCTGCCAAAGCAAAAGCCATCTTTATGATGCCATACATCAGCGCGATTTCCGGTAAAGTCCATCCCACAAGATTATCAAAACGTTCAAACAGAATCATAATGCCAAGCAGCTCTATCGAAGACGAAATAAAGGCTGCCAAGCATACCATTAAAAATGAAATGGGATACTGCATTTTTGCCATGAATAGGGCGGCAAGATAGCGGAAATAGAGTCTACAACCGTTCATTATCCTCCATGCACAGTCAAACGTTTCGTAGCTTGATGCATAGCCATATATCCCCCACCGATCAATCCAATGGTCCAGAGCCATTGATGCACAAATACCCCTAACGCTTGCGAGGGAAGTATGTTTCCAGAATACAGTCTAAAAGGTGTATCTATAATACCGCGAAAAGGCAAAAAATCAATAAAGGGCTGTATCCAATCGGGAAAAAGAGGGAGTGGAACAAGCATGCCAGAGAATACGATAACAATCGCCGGAAGTAGTCGTGTAACACCTTCACTGCTTACGGTCCAAAACAGAGAAATCATGACAAGCGTTGTGATAGCCGCACTCAAAGCAAGCGCTCCAATCAATGATAATGCGAACAATAGGCCACTTGTTGATGAAGGTGGAAGCGGAAGATTAAAGAATAGGGCAACAATAGCAATGACCGGCAAAGATTTGAGTAACGTCGGAATAAGCCGCATGGCCATCGATCGGCTATACCAATACCAAAAGAGGTTAATAGGTTTGACGAGTTCATAAACAATACTTCCCGAGCGCACGAAATGTTCGACTTCGCGGTCTAGGTTCCATGGCAACAGAGCCAAGAACGCCTGGCTTAACCAGATGTATGTAATGGTTTCTTGCAGCGAAATGGGTGCTTGCATAGCATTTTGGTAAAATGCCTCAAAGATCATGACGCGCATGAAACCCCAAAACAGCTGGGTGGCGGCTCCGGCAAAGGCTGCAGAACGATATTGGAATAATACACGTGCTCGAGCACTAAATAACGACAGGTAGGCTCTCATGAGGAATGCTCGCTGTAGAGCTTGGCGATGATCTCTTCAATAGGCGGATTCTCAACATAAAGGTCGCGAATGGCATGTTCCGAGGTGATATGAGCAATGAGTTTTGCCACCGAAACCACAGTGGGGTCGAATTTAAGCCAGATGCGATGCCCTTCCTGACGGATTTTTTCTACGTATTGGTTGGATATTGTATCGTGTTCGCTTTCTAGATCGATGATTAAGTGTCTTTCTGATGAGACTTTAGAGCGTAGTTGACTCAGCAAGCCATCCAAAAAGACATGTCCTTGATTCAAGACAATGACTCGTTGACACAGCGCTTCAATATCATCCATGTCGTGGGTTGTCAGTAAAATGGTGACTCCTAGATCGCGGTTGAGTTCGCGTATGACATCGCGCGCAGCTAGTTTGCTGACGGCATCTAAACCAATTGTAGGTTCATCGAGGAAGAGTATTTTCGGGCTATGTAATAGTGCCGCCGCCAGGTCGCAGCGCATGCGTTGCCCTAGGCTGAGTTGGCGTACAGGCGTATGTAAAAATGAAGAGAGGTTAAGCAAGGTGATTAAGCGATCACGCGTTTGTAGATATTGCGCTGGAGGAATTCTATAGATGTCTCGGAGTAGGTCAAACGACTCCAAGACCGGTAAATCCCACCATAACTGTGTGCGTTGACCAAATACGACGCCAATGTGCTTCACGGTTTCAACCCGATTTTTCCAGGGTGTGAGGCCCAAAACTTCGACTTCACCAGCATCTGGTACTAGGATGCCGGACAATATTTTGACAGTCGTGCTTTTGCCAGCACCATTTGGACCAATGTAGCCAATGAGTTCCCCAGGCTCGATGGAAAACGAAACATCTTCCAGAGCCTTCACAGTTTTGTATTGGCGATTAAACAGCCCAGATACAGCGCCCCACAGGCCAGGCTGACGTATGGCAATGCGAAACGTTTTTTCTAAATTTTTTACACGGATGACAGACATATTAAAATAACTTACTGCCGAGTTTTACCTCGCGCGCGGTTGTGATGAAGGTTGCCTCGCCGCTATCGACTTTCGGGAGTTGCACGCCCAACGTTAGAACCTCCGAAAGGACATCTCCAACCTGACGAGGAGGAAAATTCAATATTCCCAGAACAAGCTGTCCTTGAAGTTCTTCGGCAGAATGCTGAGTCAAACGTGCGACGCTCGTTTTGATTCCGTAGCCTCCGAAATCGATTTTCAAGCGATAGGATTTTTTTGGAGCCGATAGTTCTAGCTGTACTTCGATAACTTTTCCCACGCGAATATCCAAGCGCTCTAAAGACTCTTCCATAGCGACGATAGGCTTTGTTTCTTTTGCCACAACGGTCTCCTTTAAGTTAGCGCAACAATCGTAGCATAAGACATTCATTTCTTGCATGTTGTTGATGAGATGCCTATTATCCGCGAAACTTTTACACATCACATTTAAGCAGGACATAATACCATGACTAAAGTTACGGGTGGTATACTACCCCTAAAATATGAAGAAGGCGAATATTGGCTCTTATTAGGTCGTAAAGCTAAGACCCTGATTGCTACCAAAACTTCATCTAGCACTCATAGCGATGCATCAGATGCAGCAGTGTGCTAGATGAAGTTTTGGTAGTAATCAGGGTCTAAGGACCCCTGCAAGGGCTTATGGAAGACTTATAGTGCTTTCTCTGAGTCATCAGATTCTCTTATTCAGGATATGGCACAACGATTTGTAGCGCAAACTGAAGGTGGCGTTGCAAATTATCAAACGACTGTAGGGTCACTGGAGAATGCTACGGTCAAAGTTGTACGTGAAGCAGGTAAAGCATACCATGTCTACATAGCGACAATTCCTCAAGAACAGCAATTTATAAATGTGGGTTCAAAGAACAAAATTCATAAATTGACATGCCCGGGTGACAAAGACGCTTATACATGGACACGATTGAGTCAAGTATTGTTTAAGACGGGTATGGATAAAAGATTTATTAGAAAAGGCGTTCAGTTAGATAATCGTACGGTCCAACTTTTAACGGATCTTAGACTCTATGGGGAGGATTTCAACCACAGACAGAACTCACTCTGGCTCGGAATGGCAACAGTTGCGGACTAGATCCTCCTCTCTTCTTAAATCACCTTTGCTTGTCGCAATTTTTTCTTGACAGGTTCATCTAGATATTTTAGTTTGCCTTAGCAAAATATTTAATCAGGTAAAGCTAATGCATATCCTCAAAACGTTGCCTGTCACGTTTATTCTGCTATTATCTTCCCTTTATGGTGCTAATGAACTGCGCCTGACCGCTGAAATGGAATCTCTCGCAACAGTGCATAGTTGTGTCAATGTGCTGTCGGGGGATTTCTTTCTCGCCAATCCCGACTTGACCATTTCAGGTCCGGATCCGCAGCACTTTACCTGTTGTTATGACAGTGGGCACTTCTTTGTCAATCAAGACAGAGGCTTTGGTATGGGTTGCCAGTTTCCTATCCTTTTGCAGGATATGGAAATCCACAACAAAAAAACAGGGCATACGACGCTGAATCTGTCGGAACGTGAAGGTGCTCTTATCCCTTATGAAGGGCAGTTTATTCATCACGCTATCAAACTATCTGTAGATCCCAAACTCTTCGATTATGGCTACACCAATTATTCAGGAGGCGATATCAGTGGCCGAACCAATATCAAGAATCGCACCGTTATCTATCGCGATTTTAAGAAACACTATCGCTGGGGAACCTTTGAGATTACTGAAGGATCAGGGATAAAGCGTATCTATAGGCACTTCAAGACTCCCTATGGGGGCATCAGTTGGAGACTGGTTCAAGAAGTCAAACCAAACGGTCATAAGGTCCATTTCGACTACTGGAGCGATTGGTTGTTAAAATCTGTTCGCACCACTAATGCAGCCGAAACACTTACCTACAACACCATGAAGCTTTCGGCGGATGGCTCTCATGGCTACAAAGTTGTTGCTAGCAACGGTCAGAAGGTATCCTATACCCGACAACAATTTCAAGGGTTTTACAACTCTTCATACGGGCCTGTGGAATGTTGGACAACTCATTTAACAAGGGCAGACCCCTCTCATGGCGTTCCAGCCAACTATGTCATTTCGGATAACCCAAATCCGGGCAAATACAGACAGATCGAACAGGTTGTGCGACCTGATGGCCGTTTTTTGAACATTACTTATGGGTCATCAACTGGTCGGGTCCTCTCACTATTCGCACCGGCGGGGGCGGATCAAACCCCGATTCGTATTGCGAGCTTTAGCTACGCTCCGGGCAAAACCGAGATTTTGGATGCCTACCACAACAAGACCGTCTATCACTCGCAGAATCGACGACTCAATGCCATTGGTCGGTATACTAAGGAAGGGTCTGTCTATTCCACTCAGCACTTTAGTTGGGCGGAATCAGGACCTCATAAAGGCAATTTGATAGGGAGGGGTCTTGCTCAGGGTAGCGATTCCTTCCTGCATTACACAACCGGTGCTTATGATGTTTTCCATAACATCATTCGAGAAGAGCTCTTTGGTAATTTGACGGGAAAGAGTCCAGAAACCTTCACGGTCTCAGGAAATCCGCCGCGCCCAAACCAATCGATTGAATCCTATGCGACTCATTTTGTGTATTCAGACGACGGTTTCAATCTGCTTCTTGATGAACGTCATCCAGATGGCAGATCGATCACCTATCGTTACCTACCAGGCACTGACCTTTTAGTCACCAAGCTGACCAAACACAATGATCGAATTCTAGCGCGCGAATTTCATACTTATGACGATGGACTTCTCGCGTCGACGGTAATAGATGATGGGAGTAGTCCGGATCCCGAAGACCTGAGCCATGTTACCGCTCGTAAAATCACGCGTACGACGCGTCGCTTAGAAAGGCCTGCCGTCGGTTTCCCGGAGTCTACTTGTGAGACTTATCTGGATCTGTCGTCTAATCAAGAATATCAGCTGAAACGTACCGATTATTTTTACGATACGTTTGAAAATCTCATTCGTGAAGATGCATACGATGCCAACAACTGCTTTTGCTACTCCTTAGAGTACTCTTACGATGACAAAGGCAACCTGATATCACAGACTGATGCTTTAGGCCAACGCACGCATTATGGCTATGATGCTAACAAAAATCGGACGTCCGTCGTGCTAGAAGGCAGCGGCTTCTCCACTCGTTACGATTATGATTTCTCGAACCGACTCGTGAAGGTAGATGAAAGTCACGGGGACGGCAGCCGTTTTGCCACCACCTACCGACATGACTATCTTGGCAACAAGATAGCGGAGATAGACTGCTACGGCAATGAAACTCGATATGCTTACGATGCATTCGAACGCCTAATAGAAGCTACAAATGCCAGTGGAACTATCCACAAAGAATACAACGCTCTCGATCAGCTGATAGCCACTGTTGATCAAAATGGAAACCGAACGACTACAACCTACAACATTCGAGGTGCCCCGGTTTGCGTCTTGTACCCAGACGGCATGCGAGAGGACTATCAATATAACCTAAATGGCACCTTGGCGATCAAAACAGACACAACCGGTCTATCTCATCATTACACTTATGATGGCTTGAACCGTGTCATCCAAACAGATACTTGCGACGCCTCGGGTGCTGTGCAATACACATTAACTCGTGAATATCTAGGAGCTCATCTCATTAGTGAAAGCGATCCTATGGGTAACATTATCGAATATGCCTACGATAGTGCAGGACGCAAAATTAGTGAGATCAAACAAACCAGCAAAACGACCTATGCTTACGATGCACTTGGGCGATTGAGCATCACCAAGACATGGCATTCACCTAACGACTATATCGCTCACATTCAAAATTATGATCTTCTAGACAGGATTATAGAAAACCGCAGTGAAGATTCCTTTGGCAACATCTTTAGTAAGGAAACCTACACCTACGATCGACTCGGCAATTGCACCTCAACAAAGGTCTACGATACCGAAACCACCTTTGCGATGACAGAGACGCACTTCAATTCTCGCAGCCTGCCCATTGCGCAAATCGATGCCCTAGGCAACCTGACACGCATCGACTACAACCATGGATTCATCACTAGTGAAGGGAAAAGGGTTCTGCAAAAGACCACAACAGATGCCCTAGGAAACATCCAGCAAGAGACCTTTGATACACTCCACCGACTCGTTAAACTAGAAAGACGCAACTCCTTCGGCGTTACCACAGCGCTTCAGCAATTTTGTTATGATCCCGTAGGAAACAAGATTCAACAAAGCGATACTGTATTGATTGCTGGAGAGCCTTCTCATGACTATATCATTCGTTTCCAATACGACAACATGGGAAGACTCGTCAATACAACCGAATCTGGAGGGGATGATGCCGTCAAAACAACCCTGCAACTTTATGACCAGTATGGGAGACTCCTTACGATTGTCAAGCCTGATGGAGTGACATTACACCATACCTACAACCCTCTTGGATGCCTGGAAACATTAACAGCTTCAGATCACACAGTATCCTATTTTTACCAGTACGACCTAAACAACAACCCTACGCATATTAAGGATTTGCTCACTGGACAAGTGACAACCCGTCGCTATGATGCATTCAATCAGCTAACACAAGAAACCCTCGGTAATGAGCTAGCCGTTAGCTACTCCTACGACTGCTTGGGACGCCTCACAAAGCTGCAACTCCCTGACGGCTCTGCCGTCGCTTATTCTTATGACGCCGCTCACCTTAGAGAGGTCTCTCGCCAAAATGCAGATGGCCAAACCAGGTACCAACACCGCTATACCGCACATGATTTGCGTGGCAACGAACTCCAAGCGGAGCTGATTGGCAATGTCGGAATACGTACATGCGCTTGGGACACCCTCGGACGCAATATCCTTACCCAAACCCATTCCTACACGGAAAGAATCCCAGATCAAGGCTATGACCCAGTAGGGAACCTGCTTTGTACATGCACTCAAGATCCTCTAGGCAATATCACAAGCCGCTACGTCTATAACGATTTGCATCAGCTCGTTGCAGAAGAGGGTAGCATTTCACATTGCTATGCTTACGATTCCATCAATAATCGCCTACAAAAAGACGACGCATGTTATTCCCTGAGCCGTCTCAATCAAGTCACAAACGATTCTGAAGCCATTTATCGCTATGATCCCAATGGGAATCTGATTGTCAAAGTACTCGGCAATCAGGAAACCCGTTTTACCTACGATGCCCTGAATCGCCTGCTGACAGCTGAAGTACCAGGCAGTTGGCATGCGAAGTACACTTATGACTCATTCGGAAGACGTTTAACCAAAACTTATGATGGCAACATACAAAGCTATCTCTATCAAGGCATGCGAGAAATCGGAACCTCGCAAGGCGGCATCATCACACAATTACGAGTCCTAGGAACAGGCAAGGGAGCAGAGCTAGGGGCTGCCGTCGCCATTGAACTAGATGGCAAATTCTACGCACCTATCCACGACCATCGTGGCAATATCTGCAACCTTGTTGACAGTGATACCGGCGAAGCCGCCGCCACCTATCGCTATAGCGCATTTGGCGATCTTGCAGAATCGGAGGGCATCGCATGTCCCTGGGGATTTGCCAGCAAACGTCTGGACCAGGAGACAGGCTTCCTCTATTTCGGTAAGCGCTATTACAGCCCTCATTTAGGCCGCTGGATTACTCCTGATCCCCTTGGCTTTGCCGATGGTCCCAACCTCTACGCATATGTGCATAATAACCCAATCAATCTTGTTGATCCTTGGGGACTTGCTGGACAGGACCTATTTGACCGCAACAAAGCAGGGGTGAGTGCAGGCAGACGCAGTAATGGCCCTGGCGTCCATGGAGAAAGCCAACGCCCCACAAACATCGCAGGATGTCGCGGAGGAACCTTCGGACCTCCTGCTCCGCATTCTGGTGACTATTCGCCAGTTACAAACGGTTTAAAAGGCTGTGCGCATTCATTATGTGATTTTTTTGTGGAGACTTGCCATGGATTGGAAACCGGCCTTCTTCATATTGGCCTCGGTGAAATGGACTGCGACTTACATGACAGATGTCGCATGAATGATTCGATAAGCCTTGCGCAAGCAAATCGATCAGCTCGCATTGATGCGGGCATACAGTCCTTTCTAGGCGTAGATCCATCAGATGCTGTGTATCAACAGTCCAGATCTTACATGACTACAGGTTTGCAAGTAGCTTCCTTAGCCGCTGGAGGGTATGGAGCGGTAAAAGGGTTAGCATATCTCCATAGAATGCCGATGCTCTCGCCTACCAAAACGTTGCAAAATTTAAACCGCTTCCATCAAAATGCTTATAACCTCTCCAAAACAGCGCAAAACAACATTCGGATATTGCGTGGCTGGGCAAAAAGCAAAGGTTGGGAACGATTGCCTAATCCAATGGGTGCCCCTGAAAAGTGGGGAGTATACAATGCAAATGGCAAGTTTGATTGGCATCTTAGCATTAAAACCGAAGCCAGCCTGAGGGCTGGTCTCAAAGAGGGCAGTCACCTTCCCAGATTTGACGCCCGATTAGATACACAAGGTAAGCAATATATCAATCCCTTCAATGGGCAAACTGGCGGAAGAGAAGTTGGCAGACATGTTTCCTTGGAAGAGGTATGGTAGAAAATATGCAAGATAACATCGATTTACTTATTGATATTTTGTTAGATCAAACGGCTCGCGAAGATGAAAGAGAGGACGCAGCGGCGTATCTTGGTGATTACATCGATGAAAAGGCTTTGAATGCTTTGATAAAGATCAGTTCTAATCCTAATGAAAACCCAATGGTTTTAGACACGTCTGGTGAATCTATAGGGATAATATTGGTCTCACGTAATGAATTAAAAACGAGTGTAATTGAGGCCCTAGCTCCGTTAGCGAGAAGAAGGCTAATAGATTATATTAGTGGACATAAACCAGAGTGGCTGAAATCAATTAAATTGTCAGACTCAAACCAAGACATAACGTCCTGATCTTTTAGAGCTTGTCTAAAGTTGGTGGATTTCCAATACAGTGAGAAATCCGGAAGATGTCATCATGGAGAGTCCATGGGGAACGTTGACTATGCGTTAGTCTTCTGAAGAATTTGGTAGAAATTGACAACAGTGACCACCATGGCAATATCTGCAGCCTTGTTGACAGTGATACCGGCGAAGCCGCCGCCACCTATGTAAGCGGCAAATAAGGACAGGTTGAATTGAAGTTTAAGGTGTGCGTTCGCTT